>CAWUXI010000064.1:0-52065 GCA_963926405.1 uncultured Flavobacteriales bacterium | reverse complement strand
TTGCGCTGTCATTTCTTCATCAATAGCACCAATCCAAATGGTCGTGTTTTCCGGCATATTTTTACGAACGTATTCTATTCCTTCGGCACTAGCAATCACACCTACCACATGAATATGTTTGGGTATTCCTTTTTTCAAAAGGGCTTTATACGCTAAAACCATAGAAGCTCCAGAAGCAATCATTGGATCTGTAAGAATTACAACCTTCTCGTCTAAGTTAGGACTTGACAAATACTCAATTTCAACATCAAACACATTATCAGAAGAATGTTTCCGATAAGCTGATATGAAACAGTTATCTGAATTATCGAAGTAATTTAGAATACCCTGATGCAAAGGTAATCCTGCTCTCAATATAGTTGCAATAACTGGCTGCTCTACTATAATATTTGAAGGAGCAATACCCAATGGAGTGTAAACATCTGATTCCTCAAACTTCAACTCTTTACTTATTTCAAATGCTGTTATCTCACCCAATCTTTCCAAATTCCTTCTAAACCGCATTCTATCTGAATGCACTTTAAGGTCTCTTAATTGCGCTAAAAAATTATTGTAAAGAGAGTTGGTTTTACTAAAGTCATGCACCTTAATCATAGCGAAAAGTTGTTTGTTTTGGTTTGGTTTGGTTTCCAAAAATAATGAATCTGCATTTATAATTAGCTACTTAAACAATTATATAATTAGCTAATTATTTGAACCTATCTCTCACACCTTTGGTCTTTTTTAACAGCCACGGCAAATCGTTTTTAGAAAAACTTAAATAGGTTTGGTCTTTGCCTCCCAGCTTTTTGTAGAATTCTGCAATAGAAGAAACTTTAGATCCACCGAAATCAAACACTCTCTTGGAAGCTGCATATTTCTTAATAACGGTATCCATTAAGAAATACATGGCACCGCTATCTTTTCCATCTTGAGAAGAAGCTCCTTTTAAATAGGTAATTCGATTATTTTGAATAAATAAATAACCCATTGCCACCACTTCATCTCCTTTCTGAACCGAAAACAATTTACCTGATTCATTCGCTAGACCAGCTTCCATTAAGATTTTTAATCGACTGTAGTTATCTTCAGTAAATTTTAATTTATTGCCAACCGTTTCTTTAAACAATGACATAAAAGTATCTAAATCTTTTGATTCTAAAACTTTCAATTCGTTCCTAATCGCTTTCTTAATTTGTCGTTTGGCGTTCGTTGAATATTCAGAGCTAACCACTTCGTACTCTTGAGTTAGGTCCAAATACTGAAAAACTACTTCCTCTGTTTCAAAATCAGTTGCACCTTGAATCAAATAGTTAGGGAAATTGAATTGCGCCAATTTAAATTTTTGGGGAATGCTTGCAATGAATCGACTTATCAACTCAATAGAAGGCAACTCCTTTCCTAAAACATTTAGCTGTTGACTAAAAAATGGCTGATATAAAATGCTTTGACCCTTTTTCACCGTATATGGAATCGGCATTATAAATTCATAATTCCCCATTACTAATGCCCCCCAATTATCAGCCACAGCATCTAAATACCATGCGTAACAATAAAGGTTTAAAGCGCTGGAATCCTCAACTACTTTATCCCAGCTAACTTTGTCAACATCGGTAGCTTCTACCCATTTAATATTTACATACAGTTTCTCGATGGCTTTACGAAGTTAATGTTTTAGATGAGTTTATTTTTAAGCTATCGCGCATAAATCAGTCTCCTGTCAAAATTGTTGTTTGTTTTGATTAAATTTCGCGACAATAAACAAAAAAAAGGCAAGGAATAAATTAACATTTGGCATTACATTTGCTAAATTTACTTTTTTTATATTAAAATAATATCTGCATGAACAGTCTAAATCTTTCTCTATTATCTACTTTTATTATTCTCCTGAACATTAATTCTTTTGGCCAGGCTGCCGAAAGTGAATACAAAGCTTCCATGGATGGATGGGAAGTTGACCTAGAAAAAGCACAAGCTATTTCGGTTAAAACCGGAAAACCTATTTTAGCCAACTTTACTGGAACAGATTGGTGTGGATGGTGTATTAAGCTCAAAAAAGAAGTTTTTGTTAAGGATGAATTTATTAAATGGGCAAATGAGAATTTTGTTCTTTTAGAGGTGGATTTCCCAAAAAGAGTTGCCCTCCCAGAAAATATCAAACAACAAAATCAGCAGTTAGCGCAAGCTTTTGGCGTTCGAGGGTACCCTACTATTTGGGCTTTTACAATTTCTACCAATGCAGAAACTGGAAAAAGTGAAATTAAAGGTTTGGCAACAACAGGATATGCTGCCGGAGGTCCTGAAGGCTGGATTAAAGATTTAGAAACTAAAATGGCACAAAAAGAATAACTAAATCGCTAATGAGTCAAAAGTTAAAAACAACAATTACACTTTTGGGGCTAGCGCTATCTATCGTTGGCTTTAATCTACCAAGACTTTAAGTACAATTATATTAGACTATTACCAATTTCATTATTTTCAATAGGTATTTATAGTTGCTATAAAGTTCTAGTAAAAACAAAAGTCGAGAAAATTCAAGATTGAAAGAGAAAATGAATCAACTTAGCATTTAGACTGGTTTACAATATTTTTAGTTTTACTTTATTCATACCTTACATAATAATTTACCCTATGAAAGCTTTAGTTATATCTGGAGGTGGAAGTAAAGGAGCTTTTGCCGGAGGAGTTGCAGAATATCTCATTAAAGAATGTGGAGGTGACTATGATCTTTTTGTCGGATCTAGCACTGGCAGCCTTTTGGTTAGTCACCTAGCCTTGGGTAAGATAGATGAAATAAAAGATATTTTCACTAACTGTAAGCAAAATGACATATTCAATATCAATCCCTTTATTATAAAAAAAAAGGATGGCGAAACTCTAATAAAAATAAACCACTTTCATGTATTATGGACGTTTCTACTTCGGAAAAAAACATTTGGAGAAAGTAAAAACTTGAGAAAGCTGATAAAAAATGCGTTATCATTAGAAGACTATAAAGAGCTTAAAAGCTTAAATAAAGAGGTATTGGTTACAGTATCTAATTTAACCACGTTTAAAAAAGAATTAAAGAGTAATTTAAAAAACGATTACCGTGATTTTATTGACTGGATTTGGGCATCTGCGAATTACGTGCCTTTTATGAGCTTAATGGTGAAAAATGGTTTTGAATATGCCGATGGTGGTTTTAGTGCCCACACACCAATACAAACAGCAATTGACAGAGGAGCGAACATTATAGATGTTATCGTTCTAGAAACAGAAGAAATAACTAAGAACTCCACTCCATCTACTAATGCATTTGAATCAGCAATGAAAGTCTTTAGCCACATGATTGATCAAATTTATCATGATGACATTTCAATTGGTAAACTAAAGGGAAACCTTAATGATGTGCAACTTCGCTTTTTCCATATGCCTAGAGTAATAACCGAAACCCCTTTGGTTTTCGACCCTGAACAAATGAAAGAATGGTGGAAAGAAGGCTTTGCACATGCAAAAGATGTTAATCCATACTGTACGATTCTAACTCCGAAGGTTTGAAATATTTTATCCAAAACAGTAGTTTACCCCCCTTATAAGTTCGGAGTGTTCTTTTAAATTTCAAAACAATAGATTTGAGATATGAAATACAAGAAATGGAGTTTGAATCAGAAGTTAGAAATACTATCAGCTTCAGAAGAGATGGGAATCGTAGAAACCCTTAAAAGGTATGTGGCTTTTTATAATAATGAAAGGCTACATGGCTTGCTGGTAAGATTTACTCCTATGGAAATATGGAATAACCAGGAACATTTAATTTTAATGAAAAATAGAGCAGCATAATTAATAATCGAAATTTAAAAGATTACTCTTGTTTTATAGGGGTCAAAAATAGGTTAATAGCATCAAACTGATAGTACGATTATTCTAATTATTTTTTTTAAGTGAACTTTCATAAACCTGTCGCCAACCCTGCCAAATACCTTTATTATTAATGGTTTCATTGTGCCAAACACCTATAAATTCACCACCCACCAATTTAACTTGTGCTTTTAGCAAAAGCACTTTTTCCACAGAAGATTCAACCGATAATTTCAAATACTCGTTTAAAGTACCATCCATATAGGCAAATGGATGAATAGTGATGAACAGTTCTTTATCTTGAAGAACATCAAAGAATGTGTAAGGAGAACAAATAGATGCTCTAAAACCAACATCATCTGCATAGCCCATTGTATAATCATGCGTAATTCCTACTTTCTCTAAATTCCTATATGTTTCAGGAATGCATAATCTCAAAAAATGCTTCCTCGCTATTTTAACATCCTTATTCGTGATAGATTTTAATCTATCAACCTCCTTTCCCAGTTGTTCTCGATCTAAATAAGATGCATATGAAGGGTGCAAACCAATTTTAGCATAACTGGATATTTCGTTTATTAAATTTTGTAATTTCTGATTGGTGTGTGGAACATTTTTATCAAAGCCGGCTCTATCTCCTAATAGAAAAAAATAAATGCTTTCCACATCATTTTCTTTTTGAATCTCTTTTAAATAACCATAAGTATCATAAGGGTCATTTTTTCGACTAGCCAAAACTTTAGCACGATGAATTAGTTCCGAAATATTAAATTGTGACCCAGCCTTTACCATTCCTCCTCCAGCTCTTAATGCTCCTTTATTTAAAAAAGCCCAAGCATTGTCAACGTCTATAGTATTGATGATTTTAAATGGAATATTCTTTAATTCAACACCCTGGAACTTGTCTTGAAGTTTAGTTTTTAATATCTCGCACCAAATATTAATTAATGGTAATTGCAAAAACCCTATTTTACTAGCTACACTAAACTCCGAGGTGTACCGCCCGTGCTTATCCGGTTCAAATGGCCAATATTCTTCAAGTCTTGTCGCTAAAAAAAAGCTAGCTGAGAATATATCAAATCCCAATTCGTCAAATTCTGTAAGAAATAATTTTACTTTTTCATCTCCTCCATACTCAAAAGTAACATCAAATTGTTTTATGTCATTTTCATATAATAACCCATGAGGGTGAACTTGAAAACTATTTTCAATGCTCTCTCCTGAATAATTAATTACATAATCTCCAGGCTGAATTTCGTTTTTCAAAACAAAGCTATAATCCAAAAGACAAACTTGTTTCAGCACCAAGTCAATAGCGTACCTAACTCTTTCTGTCGTATTTGGTGCGTATATTTTCATTTTAACTCAAATGCTTCAACATCATATCACATATAAATTCTGCTGCTTTTCCATCTCCAAAAACGGGAGGAAACTTTAAATTTGTTTCACTTGAATAACGGTTATATGCATCAATTATTTTATCTTTATTCCAACCTACAATCGCAGCCGATCCGCATGAAACTAACTCTACCCATTCTGTCTCTGGACGAAGAATTACACAAGCTTTGTTAAAGAAAAATGCTTCTTTTTGAACACCTCCACTATCGGTAATTACCATTTTAGAGTTTTTCTCTAAAGCGATCATATCTAAAAATGAAACCGGTGGAATCAATTTGATATTAGGGTTATTTTGAATAGCGAGATACAGTTCTGACGGTAAATTCTGAATCAGAATTTTAGCTGTACGAGGATGCAATGGCAGCACAATTTCAACGTTATCTCCTTCCGAAATCGCTTGTAACGCTTCAAATATCCCTGTAATTCTTTCCGGCGTATCTGTATTATCATTACGATGTATTGTTGAAAGAATATATTCACCTTCAATTAATTTATTATCCGCAAGTACCATGGATTTCTGTGCACTCATTTCTGAAAAGTGAATACTATTGTCATACATAACATCTCCACAATGAAATACTCCAGGGTTATCCATGGTGTACTTTCCTCCAGCTTCTTGCTTAAAACCCTCTTTCAATAAGTTTTCTACTCCTGTTTTCGTTGGAGAAAACAACAAGGAAGAAACATGGTCGCACATTATACGGTTAATTTCTTCAGGCATTTTCTTATTATAAGAGCGTAATCCTGCTTCAATGTGCACTACTGGGATGTGAATCTTAGATGCAGCTACACCCGCAGCCAAAGTAGAATTAGTATCTCCGTAGACAACAATAGCATTAGGTTTTTCATCCAGGATCACCTTTTCAATTCCTTCAATCATTGTAGCTGTTTGCTTTCCATGACTTCCTGACCCAACTGATAAGTTAATATCAGGAGAAGGAATTCCCAATTCATCAAAAAACACTTGCGACATATTTTCGTCATAATGTTGACCCGTGTGAACAATCACTTCCCTTAATTTATCTGAATAATGATTTTTTATAGCCCGACTTAAAGCGGCGGCTTTAATAATTTGAGGACGTGCCCCAACAACTGTGATAATTTTAAACATACTATAATTTAATTCAACTAAATCAATCCTTCATCGGCGAAGCTAAAATAATCATTATCTCCAACTATAATATGGTCGAGAATGGGAACTTCCATTATTTTCCCAGCATCTACGAGTTTTTTTGTCAATCGTATATCTGAATTACTTGGCTTGAGGTTTCCTGAAGGGTGATTATGCGCCAATATTATGCCCGAAGCCAAAGATTCTAAAGCAAAACTAAATATAATTTTAGAATCTACAACCGTACTAGAAACACCTCCTCTGCCAACCAACTTTATATCAATCACTTTATTTGCTCGATTGAGTAAAATTACCCAAAACTCTTCGTGTGGTAAATCCTCTATCTTTAATTGAAGAATCTGAAAAGCATCCTTACTCCCTCCGATTTTATCTTTTTCTAAGACATCCGCAGATCTCCGTCTTCTTCCTAATTCAAGTGATGCTATTATACTTATCGCTTTTGCTTCTCCGATACCTTTAAACTTCATCAAATCATGTACAGAAAGCTTCGCCAATTCATTTAAATTATTACCTAAGCTTTGCAATATCCTTTTAGACAATTCAACCGCAGATTCGTTACGATTACCTGATGCTATTAAAATGGCTATAAGTTCCGCATCACTCAGTGCGCCTTTTCCTTTTATTAAAAGCTTTTCTCTTGGCCTATCGTCATTTGCCCAATCTCTGATGGAAATGTTTTTGGAGTAGTTCATTTATATAGTTTTTGTTTTATGAGACATATGTCTACAAACAAAAAAAGCCCTCCAAAAAAGGAGAGCTTAGTTAAATAAATGATTTACAAAATCTATAGAGCGTTAACTCCTTTTGTTAGTTTAGATTTCAAGTTAGAAGCTTTATTCTTGTGAATAATGTTTCTCTTAGCTAATTTATCAACCATTCCTAATACAGTAGGCAACAACTCTACAGCTTCTTTTTTATCTTCCAATTTCTCCAATTTTGCCATTGCAGTACGGGCAGACTTATGCTGATATTTGTTTAATACTCTTTTAGATTCGTTTGATCTAATTCTTTTTATTGCTGACCTATGATTTGCCATAATTGTTCTTCTTTGTTTAATCTATGTAGCCCGTAGGGGAATCGAACCCCTGTTTCATGGATGAAAACCATGTGTCCTAACCCCTAGACGAACGGGCCAAATTTAAAGCTTCCTTTTAATTTTGGTTTGCAAATGTAATATATTTTTATCTATTGCAAAGTGGAATTTAATTTTTTTTAATCTTTTCTTAAATTTTTGCAATTACTACACAGAGTCAGAATCCGCTGTGAACTGAAAACCCAGTCGCTTAGCCGTCTTCAACTTCAGCTTATCGCTTAATTGTTGAATATCAAAAACTGAGACTTCTTTAACCTCATCATATGGAGGGATAAATAGATCAAAATCCAAGGTATACAATACAGCTGATTGAATAATTGCCTTCATTTTATCTTTATCAATAACCGAGTTCATAATGTCATTATATAGAAACCCCATTTGTCTTTTCCCTTCCACCATAAAGTGGTTTTCAGAATTAACAAATAATCGACCAATCATATAACCAGAATCATTCTCTCTATTATACTTTATCGAATCGTTTAAAAAATTATAGATATTAATTAATCCACAGTATCCGCGATTCCCATTTTCTTTAAAGTAGGAGCTATTCCACAAGCTATTTTGTGAATCGAACTTAAAAACATTTGTATGCATATGAAAAATCAAAACATCACCTGCTACTCGTAATTGTGCTTCAAATTCTCCGGTATTTTTATACTCAACAATAACGCGTTCATCAACAGATTCAATACGCGTACTCAAATCATCTCCAATTTCTTTCAAAACTTGTTTCAGAATCTTAAAATTGAGAATAATATTATTAAAGACATCCTGCTTCAATACACTTTTATCCTTAACGGTATTAAATATTAAATCTTGTGTCGCTTTTTCGTCCATCATAATAAGTAATGTTTAATAAGCCTTTGCAAATAGCACCATCCCTTTAGAAGGAGCTCCTGAATATATGCAAATTCCGGCTTCTTCTTTCTGATCAATAGGAATGCACCTAATTGTAGCTTTAGTTTCTTCTTTTATTTTCCTTTCTGATTCTTCTGTTCCGTCCCAATGAGCGCGAACAAATCCACCTTTATTCTCAATAAGTTCTTTGAATTCATCCCATGTTGTAGCCACATTTGTAAACTCTTCTCTATATGATTTAGCTCTATCCAATAAGTTTATTTGAATCTGCTCTAATAAATGCTCGACTTTAATTGCTAAATCCTCTTGCTGCAGACTTTCCTTTTCCAAAGTATCTCTTCGTGCTACCTCAACCGTTCCATTCTCTAAGTCTCTCGGCCCTATTGCAATCCGAACAGGAACTCCTTTCATCTCATATTCAGCAAATTTCCAGCCTGGCTTACGCTTATCATCATCGTCATATTTAACAATAATACCCTTTGCTTGCATATCAGCTTTTAACTTATTTGCTACTTCTGAAATTTGCGCCAATTGTTCATCCCCTTTATATATAGGAATAATAGCAACATGAATCGGCGCCAATTTAGGAGGCAACACCAACCCTAAATCATCACTATGTGTCATTATTAGACCTCCAATCAAGCGAGTAGAAACACCCCATGAAGATGCCCAAACATATCCTTGCTTCCCTTCTGCATCAGCAAACTTAACATCAAATGCTTTGGCAAAATTTTGGCCTAAAAAATGAGATGTTCCAGCCTGAAGAGCTTTTCCATCTTGCATCAAAGCCTCAATACAATAAGTATCTTCAGCACCAGCAAATCGCTCACTTTCGGACTTTAATCCCTTAATAACAGGCATAGCCATATAATTCTCTGCGAAATCAGCATATACATGCATCATTTTTTCTGTCTCTTCTAGGGCTTCTGCCTTTGTAGCGTGAGCAGTGTGTCCCTCTTGCCATAAAAACTCCGTTGTTCTTAAAAATAAACGTGTTCGCATCTCCCACCTTACAACATTAGCCCATTGGTTAATTAACAATGGTAAATCTCTATAAGACTGAATCCACTTCTTATAAGTACTCCAAATAATTGCCTCACTAGTAGGCCTAACGATTAATTCTTCCTGCAATTTAGCATCTGGATCAACCATTAATTTTCCTTTTTTATCAGGATCATTCTTTAACCTATAATGCGTTACAATTGCACATTCTTTTGCAAATCCTTCAGCATTTTTTTCCTCAGCCTCAAATAAACTTTTTGGGACAAAAATTGGAAAATATGCATTTTGGTGCCCAGTTTCTTTAAACTTTTGATCCAAAACGGCCCTCATGTTTTCCCAAATAGCATAACCATATGGCTTGATAACCATACACCCCTTTACTCCTGAATGCTCTGCCAAATCAGCCTTTCCAACCAACTCATTGTACCATGCTGAAAAATCCTCACTTCTTTTCGGTAATCCTTTTGCCATTTGTGGTATAGTTTTTGCAAATTTTTTGTTAAAGACTACAAAGTTAAAAATTAATAAGAAGTAACTTTTATAATGTGACCAAACTTATTTAAATTTACTGTTAAGTCGATATTATTAACAATATATAATTTCAATATCATGAAAATCATAAACTCAATTCTATCATTATTTGTAATTGGACTTTTATCTTCTTGTTCATCTACACAAGACTTAAGCTATGAAGATGATATTTATTCCGAGGAAGAGGAATATATACCGACTGCAAGTTCAACGTCAGAATTTGACGAATACTATTCTTATGATGACGAAGCTTCTGCTCAAACAAAAGAAGAGGACTATTATGACCCAAAACACTCTGAAATAGAGAATAACGATGGAAGCAATACCTACGTGACAAACAATTATTACAATTCCAATTATGACTATCAATACTCTTCGCAAATAAGAAGATTTAATAATTGTAATTCAGGATATAGCTATTATAACCCTTATTATACGAATTCCAACTATTACGGTAGTTCTTACGGATGGAATACAAGCATCTACTTTGGAAACTATTATTCAGGATACGCTAACAACTCTTATTACAACAACGGCATGGGCTGTTGTTCAAACAATAGCTATTGGAATAACTACGGAAATAATAACTATGGATACAGCGGATATGGAAACGGATATTACGGGAATGGATATGGGAACAGCTCTAATTCCGGAAATTACTACGGAGACCAAACGGCCAGTAATTCACACACTGGAAACCATGGAGGCGGTATGAGTTCAAATTCATTGACTGGATCTAACTACGGGAACTCAAGTAGCGAAGATTATAACACAGTTACTGCTGTAGTTAAAAAAATTAATCCAACTATCAATATGAATGGATCTGGAAACAGCAACAACGACTTCACAGCAACTACTTCTGAAAACACTAGTATGGCTAACAGCAAAGAAATTGGCGACCCCAATTTAGTGGCTAACGCTACTAAAGCTCCTTCATACAATAATAGTATCTCTTCTTTATCAAATAACAGCAAGTTTGAGAATCACAATTTAAATTCCACTATAATAACTCCGGCTCAAAAAGAGAATTCGAATTATATTTCTAGAGAACCTGCTTCTACCAGCAATTCTAGAGGAACATCTTCTGCATGGAATGCAAAACCAAACGTAACGAATAGAACCAATTCTAGCAATGGTGGGAGCAGCTCAAATAAGAACAACTTCACTAGACCAAACAATGCTGCACTGCTTAACAATAGTTACTCTAAGCCTTCAACTACTAATCCTAGCTATAATATAGGTCGCGAATCACCATCAACTTACCAGTCGTCAAAAAGCAGCAACAATATTGGAACTAGAAGCAATGCAGGATCCTCATCTCCAAGTGGATCAAGTGGAAATAGCAGTGGCTCTAATCGAAGTAAGGGAAGTAGTTCATCTTCTAAATCGGGAGGAAGAAGATAAGCCTGTATTTATTGATTACCATAAAAAAGAAACTCTAATGAAACAAATCTTATTCTTTCTGGTGAGTTTTATGTCCTTTTCGATAGAATCGAAAGCGCAAACCGAAGAAGATGCATTACGCTATAGCTTTCTCGATTTTGGAGGAACAGCAAGATACAATAGCGTTGCAGGGGCTTTCGGCGCGCTAGGCGCAGATTTGTCAGTACTAAGCATAAATCCAGCAGGAATGGCGAGGTTTAAGTCATCTGAATGGTCCATTACACCCCAAATTGGATTACAAAACTCATCAACCCAATTTATGGGGACAAACGCGACAAACGGACATGAAAGTTTTGTAATGGGAAACATAGGTATTGTTGGAGCAATTAAAGCAGGAAAAGAAAGTGCTTCCTTATGGAAAAGCATTCAGTTTGGACTCAGCTACAACCGGCTTGCGAATTTTAATGAACGAACAAGTATATCTGGAATTAGCGACACTTCAATGTCGTATGTTTTTGCTGCGCAGGCTGGAGGAATCCATCCCGACGATATCTATGAAAGCCTACCTTTTACGTCTGGCCCAGCTTACGACACTTATGTAATTGACCCAGGAGATACCTCTGGAAGCTTCTACACCACACAGATGTACCTAGGCGACTTCAATCATCAACACACGATTACCCGAAAAGGACACATGGGAGAGACGGCAATCGCAATGTCTGGAAATTTCAACAATACAATATACATTGGTGGTACAATTGGTTTCCCTACAATAAGATTTAGACAAGAAAAAAATCATACTGAAACAGCATTAAGCGACTCGCTGGAAATAGAATACTTTTCTTATAATGAGTACTTGACAACCCGAGGAAATGGAGTAAACGCTAAGTTAGGAATCATCATACTTCCTGCTAAATGGCTTAGAATTGGAGCTGCCTATCATACATCGACAAAATTCTATTACATGAAAGACAACTGGAGCTCGAGTATGTCTTCTAAATTTAAAGATGGTGAATCGCATTCTTCCAGCTCTCCTGATGGTAGTTTTCTTTATAAGCTAAGAACACCTGGAAGATTCATCGGAAGTCTTTCTGTTATTATCGCCAGAAAAGCTATGATAAGTGCTGATTACGAAATAATTAACTATACGAAAAGTGCTTTGTCTAGTCATCCTTTTTCAGGAAGTACCTACAATTTTTCTAAAGAAAATAACGCGGGAGATATAAATTTCAGAGCAACACACAACATAAGAATTGGAAGTGAGATTAAAATAGCAGCACCCATATTTGCTAGATTAGGTTTTGCCTATTATCAAAACCCGTATAGCGCTATTGCTGCTGAAAACAATGACGCGAAACTAACTTATACTGGAGGTTTTGGCTATCGAGTTAAAAGCTTTTACATTGACTTCGCTGTCACCTCCTCAACTTGGAAAGAAGACTACTATATGTACGACCCAATATTAGTTGAGAATACACCAATAAAAAAATCTACCACTAATTTGATATTTACATTTGGACGTAAATTTTAACACCTTAAAACTTGAGACAAAAAAAAGGGGCTAACATTAATGTTAGCCCCTTTTTAATATCTTATAGATTATACTTACTTTAATAATTTGGCAAGCATCTTTTCCATTTTATCAGTTTCTTCTTGCGCTAATTCTATATCAACAAGAATTCTTCCACTGTGCTCATCAATGATGATTTTTTTTCGAGCTGAAATATCTAATTGTCTTTGTGGTGGAATTTTAATATATGAACCACCTGAAGCACCTCTTTCAACAGGTACAACAGCTAAACCATTTTTAGCAGCATTTCTGATTCTAGTGTACGCTTTCAATAATCTTTCATCAACCTCAGCAGAAGCTTCTTTTGATTTTTCTCTCAATAGACTCTCTTCTTTTGCAGTTTCAGCTTCAATTTCAGAGAGGTCATTTTTCTTAGCATCCAAAGCTCCTTTCTTATCTTCTAATTCAGAAACACTTGTTTCAAGTAATTCTTTCTTAGATGCGATTCTTGCTTTATACTCGTTGATTCTTTTTTCAGCCAATTCGACTTCCAACCCTTGGTATTCTATCTCCTTAGTCAACGAATCGTATTCTCTGTTATTTCTAACTTTCTTTTGTTGCTCTATATATTTTGCAACGCCAGCCTTAGACTCTTCAATAACATTTTTCTTTTCGTTGATTTGCAAATTCAAATCACTAATCTCCTCTTCGACTTTAGATAACCTTAATTTCATTCCTTCCAACTCATCTTCAAGATCCTGCACCTCCAAAGGTAACTCTCCATGTACTTGAAGAATTTTATCAATTCTAGAATCAATAATTTGAA
The DNA here is from genome assembly GCA_963926405.1 of uncultured Flavobacteriales bacterium. Classification (GTDB taxonomy): domain Bacteria; phylum Bacteroidota; class Bacteroidia; order Flavobacteriales_D; family Parvicellaceae; genus CALSMU01. Next base: position 38,513 of record CAWUXI010000064.1, on the reverse strand, counting down.
GGTTATAAAGCGCTCTTAACTTTTGCTCAGCTGTAGATTCTTTCTTTTTTGCCATAATAATTTACAAATAATTAACGGGATTTGTATTTACCTCCGTAAAACAGACGCCAAAAGTAGTAAATTTTTCCTTTAGTTTATCAGCTAAAAGCTCAATTGTATACTGTTCACTTTCAAAATGTCCAACATCTGCAATAACAATGCGGTTTTCAGCGTCAAAAAATTCGTGATATTTGAAATCTCCCGTAATAAAAACATCCGCTTTTTGATTTATAGCATCCTTCAACAAAAAACTTCCTGAACCACCGCATAAAGCAACTTTCTTAATACGCTTTCCCCTGAGTTCAGTGTAACGCACACAATCCGTTTTCATCTTTATCTTCAAAGATTTCAGAAAAGTAAGTTCATCAATCCCATTTTCCAAATCGCCAATTAATCCTGCTCCAATATCTGAATTAACATTCTGTAATTGCAAGATATCATAAGCTGGAACTTCGTATGGATGACTATTTGATAAAGATGATAAAACCGCTCCTTGCTTATCTATGGGGTAAATTACTTCAAGCTTTTGCTCGGATTCAAGATGTCTTTTCCCTTTTTCTCCAACAAATGCATTTGTATCATCCCCAGCTCGAAAAGTCCCTTCGCCCCTACTACTAAAGCTACATTCATCATAATTCCCAATTTTTCCAGCACCAGAATTAAACAAAGATTCCCGCACTTTCTCTAGATAATCAAAAGGCACATAAGTTATAAGCTTTCTAAGGTTATTGCTAGAAGGTAATAAAATTTGCGTATTAATCAATCCTAATTTTCTACCTATAATTTCATTCACACCATCCAGCATGTTATCCAAATTAGTATGAATCGCGTAAATGGCGATATCATTTTTAATGGCTTTAATAACTGTTCGCTCAATGTAGTTTTTACCCGTAATTTTTTTTAAACCTGAAAATACAATTGGATGGTGTGCAACAATTAAATTACACTTACGTTCTATTGCTTCATCAACGATTTCCTCCGTACTGTCCAAGCAAACTAGAACTCCTGAGACATCATTCTTATAATCCCCAACAATTAAACCAGCGTTATCATAACTCTCTTGATACTGAAGTGGAGCTATGAATTCTAAATAATTTGTTACATCTTGTATTGTCATTCCGCTAAATTATTGATTTTTGTAATCAGTAAAATAAATTAATGAAAGTATTTCGCTATATATTATTCCCAATAGCCTTGATTTATGGAGGTATAACACTATTTAGAAATTTTTTATACAATAAAAATATTTTTAAATCCAGTGAATTTGACATACCTATCATCTGTATTGGTAATTTATCAATGGGAGGAACTGGAAAAACCCCGCACACCGAATATATTGCAAGGTTATTAAAAGAGAAATTTAAAATAGCTATTCTAAGCAGAGGCTATGGCAGACGTACAACTGATTATATTGAGGCGGATATAAACTCAACTGCAAAACATATAGGGGATGAACCTGCACAATATCTCCGAAAATTTCCAAACATTAAAGTTGTAGTCGAAAAAAAAAGAGTAAAAGGAGTATTAAATCTGCTTTACGACAACCCATCAATTGAAGCTATACTGCTTGATGACGCTTTTCAACACCGATCATTAAGGGCAGGTTTAAACATTTTAATAGCGGACATAAATAAACCCTTTTACAATGATTTAATGCTTCCTATGGGTGAATTAAGAGAGTTCAGAAAAGGGAAAAATAGAGCAGATATTATCATAATTTCCAAATGCCCTCTTAATCTTTCCTTGGAAAGGAAGAATGAAATTATTAAAGACATCTCGCCTACTAAAAATCAAAAAATATTTTTTAGCTCTATTCGATACGGGCGGATTTACAACCCCTTTACAAATAAAGAATTAACAGGAGAGATTTCAACCTTTGAGACGCTTGTTTTAACAGGCATAGCAAACCCGAATCCACTTTATGAAGAATTAAACCGAAGAGCAGTAACATTTAGTAAGAAAGCATATCGAGATCATTATCCATTTTCTGAAAAAGATGTAGCTACAGTCTCTGAAATATTTGGTACTTTTGATAGCGCGAAAAAAATTATTCTAACGACCGAGAAAGATGCATCTAGATTGTTGGAAATAAAAGGATTTGAACAACTGCCTATTTATTGTATTGAAATCGAAATTGATTTAATTGATGGCAAGGAAAAATTTGATAACGAGATATTAACATATGTTAACGAAAATAAAGCAGACAGCAAATTACCTAAAGGAACGAACGAAATTTCAACCTGAGGTTGGAATTATATTGGGAACAGGGTTGGGTAATTTAGGAAACGAAATAAAAGCTGAACACGTCATTCCCTACGAAGAAATACCAAACTTTCCGATATCTACAGTCGAAGGACACAGCGGGCAATTGATTTTTGGAGAATTAGGCGGAAAGAAAGTCGTTGCAATGCAAGGTCGATTTCACTTTTATGAAGGCTATGACATGAATGAATGTGTTTTCCCTGTCAGAGTTATGAAGTTTTTAGGAATTGAGACACTTTTTGTTAGTAATGCAAGTGGCGGTGTTAATCCTGATTTTGAAGTTGGGGAAATTATGATTATCTCGGATCATATTAATTTATTCCCAACCAACCCATTAATGGGGAAAAACTATGAGGAACTAGGCCCGCGCTTCCCAGACATGAGCGAGCCCTATGATTTAAAATTGATTGCGAAAGCTGAAAAAATTGCAGCAAACAATAATATTAAAGTCTCCAAAGGTACATACGCTGGCCTTTCAGGACCAACATTAGAAACACCTGCAGAATATAATTACGTAAGGATTATTGGAGCAGACGCTGTAGGTATGAGCACAGTTCCAGAAGTAATTGCAGCCCGTCACATGGGAATTCCTTGTTTTGGATTCTCAATTGTGACTGACCTAGGTGTTCCTGGAAAAATAATTGAGATGACCCATGAAATTGTCCAAGGCATAGCGAGAGAGGCTGAGCCTAAAATGACACTTATAATTAAAGAGTTATTAAAAACAATGTAATTGAAATGACGTTAGAAGAGGTATTAAAAAAATATGAACCCGTAATCGGTTTAGAAATCCATGCGCAACTCCTTACAAATAGTAAAGCCTATAGCAGAGAAGCAAATGAATTTGGAGCAGTTCCAAATACAAACATCAGCCCAACTAGTTTAGGACATCCGGGGACACTCCCTAAATTTAATGGTAAAACGCTTAATTATGGAGTTAAGCTTGGATTAGCTTGCCATTCTGAGATCACAAGAGATATGCATTTCGACAGAAAGAATTATTTCTATCCTGATTTACCTAAAGGATATCAAATAACACAAGATAAAACTCCGATTTGCAGAGGAGGCTATGTTTTAATCAAAGATGCCGACGGAAATGAGAAATCAATTGAACTGACTCGAATTCATATGGAGGAAGATTCTGGAAAAAGTTCTCATGACATTGACCCTTTTGACACTTTAATTGATTTGAATCGCGCAGGAGTACCTCTGCTGGAAATTGTAACGGAACCTGTTTTTAAAAACGGGAAAGAAGCATACAATTACCTTATTGAGATGAGAAAATTAGTCCGTTACCTTGGTATTTGTGATGGCAACATGGAAGAAGGAAGTATGCGGTGCGATGTAAACGTTTCCATTATGCCAATAGGCAGTAAGGAGTTTGGTCAGCGTGTTGAAGTAAAAAACATGAACTCAATTAGCAACGTTGAAAAAGCTATTGAATATGAAATAGTGCGGCTTGCCGGAGTGCTTGACAGCGGAGGAAAAGTCTTGCAAGAAACTAGAAACTTTGACGCCAATACTGGAGAGACGATTGCATTAAGAAAAAAAGAGGATGCGCATGATTATCGTTATTTCCCGGAGCCAGATTTAACCGCATTGCATATAACACAAGACTACATTAACGAAGTGAAAAAGAACTTACCTGCACTTCCAAATGATTTGTACAAAAAATATGTAAACGAATTAAAACTTTCCGACTACGACTCAACTAACCTAACTGATTCTAAAGGGATTGCACTTTATTTTGAAAAACTGATTTCACATACTAATAACTTTAAAGCTGCTGCCAATTGGATGATGGGAAGTATAAAATCTTACCTAAACCAAAATGCACTTGAAATAGAAGACTTTCCAATTGCAGCTGAAAAAATAGCTCAATTGATTCAATTAATTGAAGAAGACAAGGTCAACAACTCAGTTGCAACTCAAAAGGTATTCCCCATATTGGTTAAGAACCCAGAAAGTAATCCAATTGATATAGCAGAAAGCAATGGATGGATTACTAAAACTGATAGTAGTGAGATAGAAAACGTAATAATCAATATCTTTAGAAATAACCCTGACGAATTTGAACGTTTTAAAAATGGAGAGAAGAAATTAACCGGGTTCTTCATGGGCCAAGTAATGCGAGAAATGAAAGGTGCAGCAGATCCAAAAACAACTACTCAACTCTTGAATAAATTAGCGAATGAAGTTTAACATATACATTATTTTAACTTGGATTGTTTTTGCGGCTATTTCTTGTTCAGATAATAGCAATGAAGAAATCCATTCGTCACAAAACCTACAAGAAGAAACAAGTAAAATAGTTAGCTCAAGCCCGTTCACGATTGAAGGAAAAATCACTAATGGAGCTGGGGCAAAAATCTATTTATTTGAATACGGAGCTAACCTGCCTGTTAAAATAGACAGTATTATCGCTGATGAAATGGGGAAATACAATCTTCAAGGTCAAGGGGTTGGATTTAAATTCTATAGTATCGGAAATACCATAAATAACGTAGCTGCACTTTTACTAAAAGGAGGAGAAAAAATAATTTTAAATTCTGATTTCAATCAAATGTCAATCTCTGCAGACGCTACTGGATCTGAGGGGACAAAAATCATGCATGATTTTTCTTTTAAACAAAAGATATTTTTCGACACAATGCAGAGCTATAAAAGGGAAATAGAAGCGCTTGACTATGACGAATCAGAAAAACGCGAAATTATTATTCAAAAAGCAGAAAAAGTAAAAGAAGATTTTAACGTATTTAAATACAATTTCATTAATAAGAACCTTCATTCGCCAGCCGTTTATATGGCAGCTTCAGAACTTTATGACATAGTTAATGAGATAGATTATTTAAAGAAAATTGAAAATACCATGTTTGAGCATATGAATGGCTCAGCTTTTCATAACGCAGTATCTCAAAAAATAGCACAGGCTAGTCAGGCTATTTTAAATGCTGCGCGTCAAGAGAAAATGATTGCTGATCAAAAATTAGATTTTGAAAATGCAGGAATTTCTATCGGCAATAAAGCACCAAATTTAACCTTCCCTAATCCCAGCGGAAAAATCATCGCATTAAGCAGTTTAAAAGGAAAGATAGTTCTACTTGATTTCTGGGCTTCTTGGTGCCGTCCATGTAGAGCGGAAAACCCAAATATTGTTCGACTATACAATCAATATAAAGATAAAGGATTTACTATCTACAGCTATTCACTAGATAATGATGCCGAAAAGTGGAAAGCAGCCATTCAACAAGATGGATTAACTTGGCCACACCATACAAGTGACCTAAAAGGTTGGCAATCTGAAGGATCGGTACTTTACAATGTCCGAAGCATACCTCAAACATTTCTAATAGGAAGAGATGGTAACATAATTGATATAGGCCTGCGAGGATATGAACTGGAAGAAAAATTGAAAGAATTATTAGACTAATATTTATGAAAAATTATATTTTAATACTCTTAATCATTTCTATTACAACTGTTTCTTTCGTTAGAACACCTAAGAAAGTTGAAATTGAAGGAATTATTTCAAATGCTGTAGGCAAAACACTTTACCTAAACGCTTTTATTAATAACACTCCGATTATTATTGACTCTGTGGTAGTCAAAAAGGAAGGAAAATTCAAGTTAGCTTTTAATGTATTAAAACCAGACTTTTATTCAATAGGTTTTTCTAAACAAGATTATGCTCTTCTCGTCTTGGATGATTCAAATGCCGGAGAAACAATTAAATTCTATGCGGATGGATTAAAAATTATGGAAACTTATTCGATCTCAGGGTCCAAGGATAGTGAGATTGTTAAAACACTTGTATTGCATCTTTCAGATCATTCAAAATGGAAAAAAAAATACGGGAATATTTTAAAAGATCCAACATTCACTCCACAACAAAAGGCCGATTCAAAAATAAAATTGGACTCATTGGATAAAAATTTTATTTACAAAAGGGATCAGTTCATTAACAAAAACTATAAGTCTTTAGCGGTATTAACAGCTGTGGGATATTTAAATCCCCAAACCGACTTAGCTCTTTATAAAAAGATAGAAGAAGGACTTGCTGAAACTGTTCCAAACACTGAATATCATATTGCCGTTCAAACTCAGATTAAACAAATAGAAACGCAAAATGGCATTAGAAAAGAGGAAGAAGAAGAAAGAAAAAGGTTAGAACAACTTTCTACTATTGGATCTATTGCTCCCGAATTGAATTTTTCCAATCCAGATGGGGAAATAATTACACTTGAATCGCTACACGGAAAATATGTTTTAATCGACTTTTGGGCTTCATGGTGCCGTCCATGCAGAGCAGAAAACCCAAATGTGGTAAAGCTATACAGTGAGTACAAGGAAAAAGGGTTTACTGTATATAGTGTCTCACTCGATAATGACAAAAACAGATGGCTAGAAGCAATAAAACAAGACAACTTATATTGGCCAAATCACGTTAGCGATTTGAAGCAGTGGCGATCGGAGGCTGTTAAAATCTATGGATTTACTGGAATACCATTCACCGTATTAATAGATGAAAACGGTGAAATTATAGCTAAAAATCTTAGAGGATCAACTCTTGAAAACAAGATAAAAGAACTACTAGGAGACTAATTACATTTTCTTTTTTTACTCTTTTCTCAATTATGAAACTTCTAAACTGTCAATACTTTTACTCCATGAAAAAATTGAATATTTTCATCATTTTTACATTTGGTTATTGTACTATTTTTAGTCAGAGTTACTTCCAACAAGAAGTTAATACTACTATAAATGTTAGACTCAACGATAAGAACAATACACTCTCAGCTTTTGAAGAGATAGAATATATTAATAATTCCCCAGATTCATTAGAACACATTTTTATACACATTTGGCCAAATGCCTATCGAAACAATGGTACGGACATGGCTATACAAAATGATGAAAATGGGGATGTTGACTTTCATTTCGCAGATAGTATCGATAGAGGTTTTATCGATTCATTAGACTTTAAAGTAGATGGAGAATTTGTTATCTCAGCACCAGACATTGACCACATCGATATTCTCGCTTTAGTATTAAAATCGCCACTTGCGCCAGGTGACAAAATAAATATAACCACCCCTTTCAGAGTAAAAATACCATTAGGGATTTACTCAAGACTAGGTCATATTGGTGAATCTTATCAGATAACACAATGGTTTCCAAAACCGGCGGTATATGATAAAGATGGATGGCACCCTCTTCCCTACTTAAGCCAAGGTGAATTCTATTCGGAGTATGGCACGTATGATGTTACAATTACATTACCTGAAAATTATGTTGTTGGAGCTACCGGTGATTTAGTAAACGGTGAAAAAGAGATTGCTTGGCTAGAAAACAAAGTTACTGAAACTAAACTTTTACTTAAGGAAGATAAAATTGGCTTCTGGAGGAAAGATGGCATGGATTTTCCAGAAAGCTCTACAGAACTTAAAACACTCCATTACCACCAAGAAAATGTGCATGATTTTGCTTGGTTTGCTGACAAGCGTTATTACGTATTAAAAGGTGAAGTAGAATTACCACATTCTAAAAATAAGGTAACCACTTGGGCAATGTTCACTAACAATGAAGCAAAACTATGGGCAAAATCTATCGAATATTTAAATGATGCTACTTATTACTATTCCTTATGGAATGGCGATTATCCTTATAAACATGTAACAGCAGTTGACGGATCGATTAGTGCTGGAGGAGGCATGGAATATCCTAACATTACCGTTATTGGTGAATCTTACTCTGCTTTTAGCCTTGAGCAAGTAATAGTCCATGAAGTTGGACACAATTGGTTTTATGGTATTTTAGGATCGAACGAAAGACAACATGCATGGATGGATGAAGGTCTTAATACTTTTACTGAAAACAGGTATACCGAAACTAAATATCCAGAAATGGACCTGGGAGGTATAGGCTTGCCAAAAGGAATTATGGCTAAATCAGGATTAAATGTTTATGGCCCAAGAGGAATGTATGATTTAGGCTATCTTTTAAATGCGAGAAGAAATTATGATCAACCTATCGAAACTGCATCTCAAGATTTCACCCCCACTAATTATGGAGCGATTGTATATGGAAAAACGGGAATTGGAATGGACTATATGCTTGCATATTTAGGTGACACCCTTTTTAATAAATGCATGCATGCTTATTTTGATAAATGGAAATTCAAACATCCTCAACCGGATGACTTGAGAGATGTATTTCAATCTGTAACAGGAAAAGATTTAAGTTGGTTCTTTGATGATTATATCAAAACAACTAAAAAAATAGATTACAAAATAGCTGCCATTAAGAAAAATGAAACTGGAGAATTTAAGGTAACTGTCAAAAACAAAGCTGATATCGCAGCTCCATTTGCCCTATTTGGCATTAAGGACGACACAATAGTCGTTGCAAAAAAATGGTTTGATGGTAATTCCGATGAAATAATAATTGATTTTAAAGCAGAGGGTGCAGAGAAGATAATTTTAGATTATAACAGAGACATTCCTGAAATTGATAGAACGGACGATGTCATTAAAACTTCTGGGCTATTTAAAAAAGCCAGGCCATTAAGCATTGAATTTTTAGGAAGCATCGAAAGCAGAGACAAAGCATCTTTATTCTACCTTCCACTATTAGGCTGGAATTCTGCAGACGGGATAATGCCTGGAATGGCTTTTTACAATACTACTTTTCCGGAAAAGAAACTGGAATGGTTAGTTATACCAATGTATAGTACTCGTTTAAATAACGTGAATGGTGTAGGACAAATTCATTATAACATCTATCCTAATTCGGCGTTCAGAAGGTTTACGATAGGGGCAGAAGTCGCTGCGTTTGGATTGGACAAGACATACAACCCTGGGCCGTATTATACCTTTTCTGAAAACATCCATGTAGATCAGAGATTAAAAATTGAAGGGCACATTAAAACAGAGATTAAATCTCCTTTACGAAAAGTTAAACAACTTTTAAGCTATCGTTTTGTCTCTACAAATGAATCCAATAAAAATGCAACACTCAATCCGAATATATATAATATACTGAACTACAAAGTTTCAAATAGACAAGTACTGAAACCCGCATCACTTGATTTACAATTTTTGCATGGAAACCCAAACTTAGCGACCAACTTCTCCCAATTAAGTTTGGAGGGGGAACTTCGTCTTAACTATAATGTATACTTAAAAGGCATTGATATTCGTTTCTTTGGTGGCTATTCACTTCAACAATCAAATGATTTTTCTAATCGGTATAGCTGGAGATTAGACGGGCAGAACGGAGACCATGATTATTTATATGATAATGTTTTATTAGGCCGAAGTGAAAATCAGCCAAATATGTTATCTCAGCAAACTACGAATACACATGGTGCATTTAAAGTCCCTACATCCTACTCGAGCAATAAATGGATTTTAAGCACGAATATAAAAATTGAATCTCCTATCGGCCCGATTGGAATATTTGCTGATGGGGGCCTTTATCCATTTACACAGATAACCAATGGAACGGCAACAGAAAAGATTGGACTTTTATATGATGCTGGCATTTACATTTATTTACCAAAGGACATTTTTGAAATTTATATACCTTTATTATATTCCAAAGAAATAACTTCTGAATTGGAATATAATAATATAAATTTCTTACAACGAATTCGCTTTATGATCAACATAAATCAATTGAATCCTTTTAAAATGTTAAGAGAAATTAAACCCTAAAAATGAATTTTTACTGTTCATTAATAAAGTAACCCTAAAATTCCATTAATTTGTACCGTGCAAAAAGGTAAAAAAATATATTTTTCTTCAGATTATCATTTAGGAGTTCCTAATTACGAGGAAAGTCTTAAGCGGGAAAAAAAGATTGTCAGATGGCTCGAAATGGCTCAAAAAGATGCGCAAGAAATATTTTTGATGGGAGATATTTTTGACTTTTGGTTTGAGTACAAACATGCTATCCCCAAAGGTTTTATTCGCCTACAAGGCAAAATAGCTGAAATTACAGACAGTGGTATTCCTGTTCATTTTTTTATTGGAAACCACGATATGTGGATGTTTGATTATTTCGAAAAAGAACTGGGGATAATAATGCATCGAAAGCATGGACCTAGGGAAATTGCAGGTAAAAAATTCTTTTTAGGGCATGGAGATGGTTTGGGCCCAGGTGATAATGGCTACAAATTCATAAAGAAAGTCTTTAATAATCGATTTTGTCAATGGTGTTTTGCGCGAATACATCCGAATTTTGGAATTGGCATGGCTAATTACTGGTCTAGAAGAAGTAGATCTAAAAATAAAGAACCTCAAAAGTTTTTAGGTGAAGACAAAGAGTGGCTAATTTCTTACTGCAATAAAAAGCTAGAGGATAATCATTATGATTATTTTATTTTTGGTCATCGACACTGGCCAATTGAACATCAGTTACAAAATAAAAGCACCTATATTAATCTTGGTGATTGGATACATCACTGCACTTACGCTGTTTTTGATGGAGAAAAAATAGAATTGAAAAAGTTTGAAGACTAGGCTTGTACCCTTTCGATTAAATCCACGATTCGATTAGAATACCCCACTTCATTGTCATACCAGCCTACAACTTTTATCATGTTCCCAATTACAGAAGTCAATTCTGAATCGTAAATAACCGAATGTGTATTTCCAATTATATCTGTAGATACAATGGGGTCATCAATGTACTCCAAAATCCCTTTTAAAGAGCCTTCAGCATATTCTTTAAATACGCGATTCAATTCCTCTGCCGACACAGGGTTATTTACCATACAGGTAATATCTGTCAACGAGCCGTCGGGAACAGGAACACGAATACCTCCCCCTCCCATATGACCGTGTAAGTGAGGGAAAATCTTAGTTATTGCTTTTGCAGCACCGGTTGTAGTTGGAACAATGGACTCTGCAGCGGCTCTTGCCCTACGCAAATCCGAATGTGGAGCATCGTGCAATCGTTGATCGCCAGTATATGAATGAATAGTCGTTATATAACCATTTTGAATTCCACACAACTCATCAATTATTTTAACCATTGGTGCTGCACAATTTGTTGTGCATGAAGCATTGCTTATTATCTGCTCCGTTCCATCGATTAAATCATCATTAATGCCCATTACAACAGTTCTAATGCCATCTTCCTCAGCCGGAGCAGAAAGAATAACTTTTTTCGCCCCAGCTTTAATATGCTTAGATGCCAATGCTTTTGTTCTAAATAGCCCTGTTGATTCAATAACAATATCCACATTCAATTTAGACCAAGGTAAATTCTCAGGATCCTTTTCATTAAATACTTTAACGACATGACCATTTATGACCATCTCATTCCCTGTAGCGGATATAGTTCCATTAAAACCCCTGTGCACGGAATCGTATTTAAGTAAATGAGCTAAAGTAGCTGTATCAGATAAATCATTAATTGCTACCAACTCAATATTGTCATTACCTTGAATCGCTCGTGTAAAAACTCTCCCAATTCTACCAAAGCCATTAATGGCTACTCTTATCTTTCCCATACTTCGTTTATTTACTTAAAGGTAAAAAAAAAGCCTCAGCTCGGTAATCGAGCTGAGGCTTTTAACGTTTTTATTTTTGTTTAATACTTAATAAACTTTGTTACCTCAGTTGAGGTGCCAGCCTTAAGAGTCACTAAATAAGTTCCTGAAGGTAATTTATCAACATTAAAACTCATATTATGTTTACCCGAATTCATATTACTCCAAACTACTTGGTTAATAATTTTTCCTTGTAAATCATATACTTTAAATTCAACATCTGATCTGTTACCTAATTCAAAAGCTATGTTACCTTCAATAGACAGTGGATTAGGATAAATGCTAATTGCTGAAATATCTTCAACATTATCAATTACTTGATGCTCTCCTACACCAACATAAGAACCTGAAGTCCAAATACCTCTTCCAAATGTACCCAAGAAAACTTCGTAAGGATTTTTAGCACCTTGATCAAAGTCTCTCCATTGTTGACGAACATCAAAAATTGGAATAATACCTGTTTCAGCTGTATGAGCAGACCATGAAGCACCGCCATTATCAGAAGAATAAGCACCAAACTCAGTTCCTACCATCCAAATATCAAGTCCAGTTGGATTCATAATAAACTCACAACCAAACATAGTATAATTGGGTAAATTACCACTTACGTCATTAAAATCGCCTGCAGAAGTAGTCGATGTAGCATTTGTACATAGCTTAATTGTACCTGCAGAGGTACCTGATGTTATCAGTACTCTATCTAAATCCAATGGATCCGTTGCTATATCTGTAATCGTTTGACCAATTGTAAACGAGGTAGTCCATAACTTGTAAGTAACAATCGAGCTATCATTAAAATTACCATATCGATAGTTCGCCGCACTCCAATCAAGTGTTGCAAACCCTCCGAAAACTGTATCTCCTGTTGCAATATTAATAATTGTATCACCTGTTTCTGGTCTATAATCTACATCACCTGCGGTTGAAGAATAAGCACTGTCTAATCCAGAAACTCTATGAAGAATACCTCCAGTAGTTCCAATCCATAATACATCTCCATCTTTAGAAAACTCATACGATTGGGCTGTACCAGAAGTTCCTGTTTTCCACCATGGCTGATCACCTGGTTTGTTATTTACTAATGAAGAACTAAATCTTACCATTTCTCTCGTGATGTAAACCTGATCTCCCATAGTGGCAAACAAAGATTGCTTAGGATCTGGTAAGTTAATAGTGTCCTGTGCAATTGGATTATACAAATAAGGTACGCCTCCAGGGATTGTATCAAAATTTGGTAAAACAGAATCGGTTGCCGGTGTAACACTACTCCAAGTCACAATTAAATCTTGTGTTAGTGTATAGGTTAGTGGTAAATTTAAAGTCTCACTATAATACAAAGCTACATCTCCTATCGACATTGAAGAATCTGGGACAAACTGAATAGAATCTTTACTATTCAGATCATTATCATCTTCAAATAAACGAATAGCATTATAAAAGCCTGAACCAGCAGCTGGCGCATCAACAGTTTGCCAATTTAAACCCTTATCCGAACTTCTATATAAAGCTCCACCGTAAATAGTAGAGTAAATAACTTTTCCATTACCCATAAATGAAATTTCAGATTCAAATCCATCACCACCATTTACCTTAGCATATGATTTTCCACTTGCACTTGTATGGTCGTTATACGAAGTCCCATTATCCTGAGCACCTCCAATGGTTTCTCCATTTGGTCCATAACCAATACCATAAAACTGAGTTGCATTGTATCCTTTATTTATAACCGTAAAAAATTGTGTTTCGTTGTTAAAGGATTTAGACATCCCTCCATCGTTCCCAACATATAATGCTCCATTTGAGTCCCATGTAAGCCAGTGATTATCTGCATGCACATATACCGGGCTATTTTGATTTGCGTTCCACAAAGAAATTTGTTCCCATTGACCATCCGCATCAGACGCAGAAGTACCTTCCGTTTTTTCCCATCTATATAAATCAATACCTCCAAAAATACAGTGATCCGGGTGACCTGGAACTGCATCAATTACCATATCATAATAACATTGTCCGTTTGCAGAGATACAAGGTGTCCATCCAAATGTTGACGCCGGTGCAATTTTATACCAATTCTGACCATGATCTTCAGAATACCAAATTCCTCTCATTTGCCCTCCAGATTCTTCAGCCATATAAAGGTTATAGTATCCTGCGGTATTTTTTTCATAAGAAATAGCACATTCCTTTCTATTACCTCCATTTGCAATTGGAGATACAACAGTACCGTTTCCTATACAATTAAAAAAAGAAGCTCCTCCATTTGTAGAAACATATAATCTAGTAGTACCAGCAGCACCAGAAGCTACAACAACATTTCCATCAGATGAAACTACAACCTTTACTAAATCAGTATTAGCTGTAATATCACTATTTAAGTTACTAACAGTTTTATCTGTAGATCTATTCATCCCCATATTGTCTCCAACAAAATAGATAACATCGTTTTTCGATAAATCTGCAGCAACTCTAGAAATTTCATCATTCTGCGTTCCTGCCAATTGAAACCAAGTTCCGCCGCCATCATTACTGTACCATATACCATTTCCATCCTGCATTCCTGAGGATTCAAAATCCATGCTTCCTTCCCCCAATAAAGATTTACCTCCGGTTCCAACATACAAAGTTCCATTTGTCGTCATACACATTGAAGAAATCGACATAGTTCCAATAGATTGGTTCCCTGTAAGCGTATTGTCATCCCATGAAGTCAATCGATTCCAGTTATTACCAGCATTTACAGACTTATATACTCCACCATCAACAGAACCTGCATAAACAGTAAAGTCATTATTTGGATCAACAATAATTGCTCTAGTTCTTCCTCCAATATTATCAGGACCATCCTCTTCAAATGTAAAAGCTGCTGCTTTCTGATTATTCATGCTTAAAGCTTGTTGATAAGCAGCATCATAATCAGCTGACTCTACCTTCCCTGTTACTGGGTTTACATACAAAGAATTCAAATATTCATTTGCTTGTGACCAACTTTGCTCCTTGGTTCTTTCGCTGGAAAGTTCTTCTGAATAGTAAGATCTCTCTGAAATAGTTTCAATATTATTACTTACAGATAAGCCTCCAGCAATTGCTGCTATAGCTATTGTTCCTAAAAATAGTTTTGTTCTTTTCATAAATCAATTCTAATATGCCAAAATTTTGGTGTTCGAAATTACAAATATTTCGGTTCAAATCTAACGAAAGTTTTATACTTTTTTAACACTTATTGAGCGAAAGGTAGATATTATTTTTTATACGGTGACTGTCCTTAGCTTAATGAAGCTTTAAAACAGATGTTTTTCAGCATGATAAGAAGAGCGAACAAGTGGTGAACTCTCAACGAAACGAAAACCTTTTTTAAGTCCAATTTGCTTATAGTCTTCAAATTTCTCTGGAGTAATAAACTCATCGACAGCAATGTGCTCAGTTGTGGGCTGCAAATATTGACCTAATGTCAAAACATCTACTCCAACACTTCTTAAATCATCCATTGCTTCGATAACCTCTTCTTCTGTTTCACCTAACCCTAACATAATCCCAGATTTGGTTCGCATACCCCCTTCCTTTAATCTTCTCAGAACCTCAAGACTTCTGTTGTATTTAGCTTGGATTCGCACTTCCTTTGTTAATCTTCTAACTGTTTCCAAATTATGAGAAACAATTTCTGGAGCAACATCAATTATGCGTTGTAAATTTACCCATTTACCTCCGAAATCGGGAATCAGAGTCTCCAAAGTAGTCCCTGGCGAGTGCTTCCGAACGGCTTTTACTGTTGCTTCCCATATTTCAGAACCGCCATCTTCCAGGTCATCTCTATCAACCGATGTTATAACGGCATGTTTAACTTTCATTAATTTAATAGACTCAGCAACTCTTCTTGGTTCAAATATATCAGCTTCAACAGGTTTGCCAGTTGACACCGCACAGAAACCACAAGATCTAGTACAAACATTACCTAGAATCATGAAGGTTGCTGTACCTGCTCCCCAACACTCTCCCATGTTTGGACAGTTTCCACTTTCACAAATGGTATGCAATTTATGTTCAGAAACAACAGCACGAACATCCCTATATTCTTTCCCTGTCGGAAGTTTAACCCTAAGCCACTTCGGCTTTTTCACTCTTTCATTTTGAGGTTTTTGATCTTTTAATTCTTCCATCAGATTCAAACTAGAAATATTTCTTTCCAAAAAGCAAATTTATATAAAGTGAGGGATACAAAAAATTATTTTTAGTGTTTGTCATTATTGGAACAATTTGCGGGTATGCATCCAAAACCCCTCCTACCTCAATTGCCTTAATACCACTCCTATATGCAGAATACTCAAAAGTAACGGCTAATTTTAAAAAGGCTCCTGGATAAAATTTTATTTCAGAAACACCTCTTGATGCTGGACCACGACCAAAAATATTTGATAAATTATGTTTTTCAGGATCATATCTTTCTACTTGAACAATCTCACCAGCTATATTAAAAACCTCCAAATAAACTGGCTTAGCCATTCCAATGGAAGGACCAGCTAACCAAACGCAACTTATTTCAACTGCCTGTTCTCGTAATTTTTCATGTAGTATTTTTTTTCTCCCATAACCAAACCTTAGAATATACAGTGAATTTAATTTACCAAAAACAAACCTTTTTGCATTTTCATCAATTACCCCAAACGACTTTACTTCTTTTGAATGCTTCATTGACACAATGTCAAAAGAAAAAAGTGTTTTTGTATCAAATGTTTTAAACTTTGACAAATACAAGTTAAGACCCATGCCCTGCGTATGCAATATAATGCCTCCATAAGCAGATTTCCGAAAACCAGCTTTATTATTTTGTTCCGCAGGCAATTGAGCTGAAACTGTCGTTACCAACATCAGCAAAAGAAACCCGCATATACTTCTTAATTTACTCATTCTATATTACAACAAAAGTACGTACTTAAAGCATGAAAACGAAACGAACCACCAACAAATTGTCTGACAAAAAAAAAGCTCAACCATATGGTTGAGCTTAAACAATATTCTATTAATCTAATATTATTAATATACTAATTCCGTTTCTTTATATTCTTTAGACTCAATCACTTTCAAATCGTCTAATAATTCACCTGGTGATTCATTCATGGAGTAAGCAGCACATCTTGTGTGACCTCCACCCATTGAACAAGATGCAAAACCAAATGATATTAAGGCAAAAAATACAATTAATTTAAAATATTTCATTTCCGAATTTTTAAGTGATGTGAAACATCTACGAAAGTAATTAAATAAAGTTTCAATAAATTACATCCACTCTTCATTTTCCATTGCAGACTGCCCATTTATTTCATCTTGGTTATCATCTATTTGATATGTACTTGCTCCGTAAGCAGAACATGTGGTATGTTGAGAGCATGATGACAAACAGAATGCAATTGTTGCAAAAGCAACTAGGTTTTTAAATACTTTCATGAAACTTACCATACTTTAAATTGTTTAACTTTCCTTAAGTTGAAGCACAAATATTAAAAATAATATCCACTTTTACAAAGAATATACTATCAAAGTTATGAACATAGATATTGTAATACATGGAATCGAGACCGGATGGAAACAAGCTTTAGGAAACGAATTTAATAAAACATATTTCCAAGAACTCAAAGGAAAATTACTTATTGAGAAGAAGAACTACACCATTCTCCCCAATGAAAAAGACATTTTCTCGGCACTAGACCTCACTCCTTTTAATGAAGTTAAAGTAATCATTATTGGACAAGATCCATATCACGGAGCAGGACAAGCAAATGGCTTATGCTTTTCAGTTTCGGGAAACATAAACCACCCTCCATCATTGAAAAATATTTTTAAAGAAATACAAAGAGACCTTAAAATACCTTACCCAAAAAATGGAAACTTAGAAAGCTGGGCAAAACAAGGTGTCTTATTATTAAATGCTTCTCTAAGCGTTCGAAAAGATCAAGCAAATTCTCATAGTGACTTTGGATGGCAAATATTTACCGATGAAGTAATTAAACAATTGTCTTCTCAAAAAAAGGATTTGATATTTTTACTTTGGGGAGGTTTTGCAAAAAAGAAAATTAAACTTATCAATAAAGAAAATCACCACATATTAACCTCAGGTCATCCGTCACCTTTAAGCGCAAACAGAGGCCATTGGTTTGGAAATGGCCATTTCCATAAAACAAATGAGCTATTAATTAGTTTAAACAAAGAACCTATCGATTGGAGAATTGAATAAAGCTAAAATAAATTGTCAAAATACGTCTACATATCTTTTCTTTTGCTATTTGCAAATATTGCTTACACACAAACTTGGTCAAACAACTTTTATGGTCTACCAGAAGATTATGATTTAGATAAGAGTATCACTCAACTTTCAAGAAAAAACCACAAACAGAAACTAAGAACACTGCAAAACTCGTTGATTCAAAATGGATATTTAGCAGCAGGAATTGACAGCGTATTTATGGATGACTCTCTTTGGAAAATAGATGTTTACGTTCATTCTGGAGATTTCTATTCTTTCTCAAGGTTGACCTTTAACGCAGAAAATGAAGATGCACTAGGATCTTCCGGTTTTAGAGAGAAATTATTTTCTAATAAACCCTTTAATCCTCAACAATTATCAAAGTTATTTGACAAAGTACTTACCTTTTACGAAAACAATGGCTTTCCATTTGCTAGCATTAAATTGGACAGTATAACATTTAACAATAATCAACTGAGTAGTAATTTATTAATTGACAAAGGTCCATTAATTAGGATTGACAGTATCTTTGTTAAAGGAGATGCTCAGAACTCAAATAAGCTAATTTACAATATCCTGCAAATTAATCCTGATGACATTTACCAACAGCAAATCATCAGCCAGATAGAGATCCGAATAAAAGAAAGCCCTTTTCTTCAAGCCATTAAACCTTCAGAATATGAATTTGTCAACAATAAATGTAATATCTACGTCTATTTAAAAAACAAACCCGCCAGTAATTTTAATGGGATTATAGGATTATTACCCGATGATGATGGGAAAATTAATATAACAGGTGATGTAAATATTAAGTTGTTAAATTCTTTGCACAAAGGTGAAACTATCAAATTAAACTGGAGGAAACTTCAGCCCCTAACTCAAAACCTACAAGCAGCTTTTTCTTATCCATTTTTACTCAACTCTTCTTTCGGAGTTGACACACAATTCTCTCTCTATAAAAGAGACACAACATTTTTAAATATTGACGGGAAAATAGGTGTGCAGTATTTTTTTAATAGCGACAATACACTTGCTGTTTTTTATCAGAACAAAAGTTCAAATTTACTTTCTACACAACAGTTTCAATTTGCTACAGCACTTCCGGAATTTGCCGATATTAACAATAGTTCTTATGGAATTGAAATGAAGTCAATTAAACTAAACTACAAATACAACCCAACAAAAGGGTACGCTGCTTTTTTATCCGTTTCAGCTGGAACAAAAACCATTCGTAAAAACAATAATTTGAATCCAATTGTTTATGACGACTTAAACTTGAAAACAGCTCAATTTGGAATACAATCAAATTTGGATTTTTATATCCCGATAAAAACAAGAAGTACAATTAAATTGGGGTCAAAAACTGGATTCATTTTCAATGAAAATATGTTTACTAACGAACTATTTAGAATAGGTGGTAACATAACATTAAGAGGCTTTGACGAAGAGTCTTTATACAACTCAAGCTTTGCTATTGGAACCATAGAATACAGATTTCTTTTAGAGCAAAACTCTAATATTTTTGGCTTTATTGATGGTGCTTGGTACGAGAATAGAGTTAAAGGAAAATTTATCTCTGACACACCTATAGGTGTGGGCGCTGGAGTAAACTTTAGCACCAAACCTGGAATATTTTCTATCAGTTATGCCTTAGGTAGTCAAAAAGGTAGCCCATTCATATTTAAGTCTGCTAAAATTCACTTTGGGTTTATTAGTTTTTTCTAAATCAGAATTATTTTTACTACCCCTCCCTTGCATTACTAAGTTATCTGTTTATTTACAGAACCTATTTTAACAAATACCGTAACAAGGAACCTTAAGTGAAATGCATGACATTTTTGAAACCTAACATAATATCCAAAAAGTTACTTTTTAATTTAAGTATTATCCTATTCTCTGCTTTCTTGATTAATGCTTCATCTTTTACAAATTCAAGAATTAAGATAAGTCCAACCATAAAAAATAATGAATTTTTACTGGAATACCTTTCGATAAAATATCCTGATCAAAGTTTTGAAAATTTTATTTACGTTGGTGTCAAACGTCAAGAATTGGATTTATACCTAAATGGAAATCACATTATATCTTACCCAGTTTCTACTTCCAGGCATGGTGCCGGAACAAAAGCTGGATCCGACATGACTCCTGTCGGTTTGCACAAGATACAAGGTAAATTTGGATCTAATGTTCCTATTGGGGGAATTCTAAAGGCTAGAAAATATACTGGCAAAATTGCCAGTATTCAAACCGAGGCTATTGAATCGGGAGAAGACGCTATCACATCAAGAATTTTAACCCTCGAAGGACTCGAAAATGGCATTAACAAAGGTGGTGAGCTAGATTCTTACGGAAGACACATTTACATCCACGGAACCGCTGAAGAAGGTCTTATCGGACAACCTGCATCGCACGGCTGTGTACGCATGAAAAATGAAGATGTAATTGACTTATTTAATCGAGTTAATAAAGACTTAACAGTGATTATTTTGAATAATTAATAATAAGCCTATTTATGGCTTGATTATTAAAAGTATCAAGACATAAACTTATCCCAATTAACTCCTAGCAATGCCTAATGAAATAACCCTTTATATTGGTTATTTGTTTTCCTGTCGGACAGACACACTATTCTTGTCTTGATTCAAAAAAAATGAGAAAATCATGATGTCGAAGACAATATGAAAGAACAATAGAGATTGGAAAGATAATCTTGATGATTGAATTGAAAAACTAAAAAACACTTTACCTAAATCCTCCAAAAACATATGTCCACCCACTTTCAGAGGTAATAATACTAATTTTACATTACTGTAACAATTGAACGCTCTTTATCATTTGATTTTTATAAAGTAATCCCTTACCTTTGCAATCGCTTTTAGAAAAAAGCACGCATTAGAACTTATTAAACATAGCATAGATATGACAAGTACGACAGAAAAACTACCTTACAAGGTTAAAGATATTTCTTTAGCAGATTGGGGAAGAAAAGAAATTACAATTGCTGAAGCAGAAATGCCAGGCTTAATGTCACTGAGAGAAGAATACGGTGAATCTCAGCCTTTGGCTGGAGCTAGAATTGCAGGATGTTTGCATATGACGATTCAAACTGCTGTTCTAATTGAAACATTAACAGCTTTAGGTGCTGAGGTTACTTGGTCATCTTGTAATATTTTCTCTACACAAGACCAAGCTGCTGCTGCAATTGCTGCAACAGGGGTCCCTGTTTTTGCATGGAAAGGGTTAAATGATGAAGATTTTGATTGGTGTATTGACCAAACAATTAAAGGTTTTAAAGATGGTAAGCCTCTGAACTTAATTTTAGATGATGGTGGAGATTTGACGAACATGGTTTTCGATAAGTACCCAGAATTATGTGCAGGAATCAAAGGATTATCAGAAGAAACCACAACTGGTGTTCATAGATTGTACGATAGAATGAAAGCAGGTACTTTAGTTATGCCGGCAATCAATGTAAATGATTCAGTTACTAAATCTAAATTTGACAACAAATACGGATGTAAAGAATCTTTAGTTGATGCAATTAGAAGAGCTACTGATGTAATGATGGCGGGGAAAGTTGCTGTAGTTGCTGGATATGGTGATGTTGGAAAAGGTTCTGCTGCCTCATTAGCAGGAGCAGGAGCAAGAGTTATTGTTACTGAAATTGATCCAATTTGTGCTTTACAAGCTGCAATGGACGGTTTTGAAGTGAAAAGAATGGATGATGCTTGTAAGGAAGCAAACATTATTGTTACTACAACGGGTAACTTCAACATTATTCAAGGAAGACACTTTGAATCAATGAAAGATCAAGCTATCGTTTGTAATATTGGTCATTTTGACAATGAAATTGATATGGCTTGGTTAAACGGTAACTATGGTCACACTAAAGATACAATCAAACCGCAAGTTGATCAGTATACTGTTAACGGTAAAATTATTTTTGTTTTAGCTGAAGGGAGACTAGTTAATTTAGGTTGTGCAACTGGACATCCTTCTTTTGTAATGAGTAATTCATTTACAAACCAAACACTAGCTCAATTAGAGTTATGGAACAATACTGATGCTTATAAAAATGAAGTATACATGTTGCCAAAACACTTGGACGAAAAAGTTGCAAGGTTACATTTAGCTAAAATTGATGTTGTTCTAGAAACATTGACACAAGAACAAGCAGATTATATTGATGTAAAAATTGAAGGTCCATACAAAGTAGATCATTACAGATATTAGACTTTTTCTCCTCGGAGATATTAATATTAATATTACTTTTGAAGTCCCATCCCGACCCCGATAACTATCGGATCAGGATGGGACTTTTTTTATTACAGCATATGAAGTTTGGAGGGAGATTAAAATATTATCTAGTAGGTTTTAGCATTGGCATAATCGCTTGCTTAATCATCTTTAAAGGAAGAGGATGTGAATGGCTACCCAACGAAAGAGTTCTCAACTCCATTCGCACGAGTAATATCTATTTCACTGCGCAGGACTCTTGTATGATGGCAAATAACAACATTAATAAAAAAGATATCTTTTCATTACTAACCAATGGTGATGTTGATTTTAGAGAAAGCAACACGGAAAGAAAAATACACAACTATTTATTAGACCATGTAGAACAAAAAGCAGAACTGAAACACTACGTAATTAAGCATGAAGGTTTAAAAATTTCTTTTGACTTATTCGAAAGAGACTCAGTTGTTTTTATTTCGAAATTCAATGACTTAGAAACATCCAAAAACTGCTTAAGAGAATCTGATATTGCCAAGGCAATGTACATGCCCAATGGTATGACTTTAGAAAAACTATCCTCCAATGAATTTCGATTCGAAAAAGTTTTTACGTGCGATATGGAATGCTACGGCATCAATGAATCAGACATAGATAGTCTTTTCGTTAATGGACAAGTGTTATTCAATCATAGTTATCCGAATAAAAAACCAAATCCATTGTATTTTATTGAAAAAGAAATAAATGATATTACATTCATATTTTGGATTGAGCAAGGAGCTACTAAAACTAGGCTAAATAGGATAGTTGAGTTGAAAGAAGATACAGATAAAAGTAAAACTTACGCTGTAGAATATTTATTTTCCGAAAACCCTAAATGCGACTGCAACTAGGTCAGCCTGGTTTTTCTTTAATTTACAATGGAACTTCATATCTCTTTCAAGCCCTTCGTCAACAAGGTTATTTTGTTGCAGTTTCAATCATAATTTAGCCTCATCAATGTCACTAAATATTTTAGATGTAATAGCTGATCCTCTTAATCGGATATAAATAATAGCATTTCTTGATGCAAAGACAATAGCTTCTTTAAAGTTCAACCGTATCACATTTGCTTCCAAAAACTCTATAAAAGCTTTTTCGAACACAATTGCTTGAAATTTCAGAAACTGAAGCCGCATTATGCTTTATACACCACCTTATCTAACGCTATAATCAACTTAACGAAAAAACTTGAATTAACAACAAATAAGGTTCATCTAGCATTAATCACCGTACCGAATAAATCCAAGTAGAAACCCCATTCTCTTTTAGATCGTTTGATTGCTGAATTGCCATTTCTTTGCTAGACCAAGAACTGATACAAGCATACGTAAATTGATTATCTGGATTAAAGTAGAGAAACGAAGTATGCTCTTTAGCTGATAATTCTTTAACCAATCTTTCGGCGTTCAATTTATTTTTAAAACTCCCAGCTATTAAATAATACTTATCTACTGTAATGCTAACAACTTTATTCTGTAAAACCTCAAAAGGCACTTCAATTTCTGATTCCAACAGAGCATCCTTGTCTTGACTTGGCAATTCAATTTCTGGTGTTACCTTTTTTCTGAAATCTATTGCATCAGCATTTTGCGCAAGCAGTTCGTCATACAGGATATCTGTTACTGTAGAATCATAATAACTATCATGAAACACCATAATACTTCCCTCGTAACAAGCCACCCAAATATTATTGGTCTCATTATCATATGTGATTCCTATTGGTTTGTCATTCGTTTTTATATTATCCATAATCTTCATATCCAAAGTTCGAACTTTAGTTAATTTATCGCTCCCGTAATTAACCACATATAAAAACCTCCCATCTCCAGACAGCACCATTGACCTCGGGAGACTTCCTGTTTTAATTTTTGTAACCTCGTTGGTAGATAAATCAATTTTGCCAACTACTCCATCTCCATTTAAACTTACATACAGATAATCATTTTTTGGACTCATACATAAATGACGAGGGGATTTTCCAACATCTTTTATCCATGTTTTCTCAAAAGTTTTTAAATCAATTACAGCTATTTTACTTGACCCCATTATAGCTACATAAGCTTTATTTCCTGAACTATCCACTTCAATTCCCCTAGGATAAGTTCCCAAATTAATTCTTTTAACTTCTTTTGATTTGTCCGTATCTATAACACTCAAGTCACTGCTACTCCAATTAGTAACTAACACATATTTACTATCAGGTGTAGCCGCCAAATATTTGGGAACTGCTCCAACCTTTACAATCGCTTCAATTAAGAATGTGGAAGTATTAATCTTATAGACAAAGCTACTATCGTAAACTCCGGTTCCATGACAATTATCACAACCAGGTTTGTTGAATTCAGTTGCATCTCCTCCACTCATATTATAATTGGAAACCCAAGCATACCTACCTTTATGCGTAAATGTACACTCTACGGGTGCTCCTCTGTACAGCCCATTTCTTTTAGAATATCCGTACTTATTCAATTCTACCTTATCCGAAATGGTTTTCAATAACTGAAAGTTTCTGTCGTACACAGTAACAGTGTGTTTGTACATCATGTTTTGGGCAAAAAATAGCCCATTTCCTGAATGGGCAATTGATTTAGGGTTGATTTTACCTTCAATAATTTTCAACTGACACAATGTACTGTCCTCTTTATATGCAAAGGCCGAAAAAGCATTCAGAACAAAACACAAAAATAGAATGTGACGCGGCATCTTAAACTTTCAAATTGAATTGGTAAAGATAGTTTTTTATAAACTTGTTTTCTTACAGAGAATTTCCTTAGTTTTTGTTCAAAAACAAAATCAGATCTTTAGCTGTTATTTCAGGCGCCTCCCCCATAGGAACATGCCCTATATTATCATAAATGATAAGTTAATTGCATGCAGTTATTTCAATTCCGAAATATCAAAAAAAGCGAGCTGATAAATATATTAATAGTTATAGTTTATGAACAATCTAACTTGAAAATGCCAACTTCTCCACTGCCAAAACTCCGTAAAATTTCATTTTAAAATATTGGGTAAGGGGGTTTTGTGATTAAAAATAATTCACTACATTTAACAACAAAATTAACATTAATTATCATCAAATGATAAAGCGCATTTTATTTACTCTTGTATTCTTAACTACTTCTATTTTTATTAATTCTCAAGAAGAACAGAGCAATAAAAATACAGCGTATTTTGAACTACTAGGTAAAGGGTTGTATTATTCCTTTAATTATGAAAGAGAAATTTATAGAATTGATGAGAAAATAGCGTTTAACGGAAGTCTTGGTTTTGCAATACTTCCTGGCTTTACAGACATTGAAAAATCTAAAGACCGCCTCTTCCCATTTGAAATAAATGCTAAATACAGTTTTGGAAAACATCATGTTGTACTTGGATATGGAACAACTTTATGGAAGTACAAAGTGTTAGATATTCAAATTGACAATTCCAACATTGGGGCCGCACCTGCCGAACCTACACTTAAGGAGATGAAAGAATGGTTTGCGCATATTGTATTAGAGTACCGTTATCAAAACCCAGGTGGAGGATTTATGGCAAAAGCCGGAATCAGCCCACTTTATTTTGACTATATGGCACATTCTGCTTTTAGTAAAAGCACGAATGCTCAGTTTTCTATTAACCTAGGAATTGGATACAGCTTTTAATAATTTCAGTCTTTAATGATGAATAAGATGAATAAGAATACTATTAATTTACTTTCAGGAACCATTTTGGCTTTTTCGATTGTTTTATCTGGTGCATGCAAAAAGGTTGAAGTTGTTGACGAGAAAATAGGTGGCTGCTATGATACAGACTCCCCGATACATGATGGAAGTATTGATTACGACGATGGTTCATGTCAATATGCATATATAGATATGTACGAACTTACAAGGCATCCTGATCAGGACCCTGCGAATAGTGGACAAGACTGGGACCTTATTGCGGTTGGAGATGCTACTAGACCTGATGTGCTGCTAACAATTACGAATCAACTTACCGGGGAAGTATTATTTGAGAGCCCTGAAATAGGAGACATTGCTCCAAATTCATCACCTTCATGGTCTGCTCCATATCAAGAACAATTATTCAATCATAATTATGAATGGACTCTTTATGACAATGATCTTTCTGGATCTGAATTAATGGCAGCTGGTGTTTTCAATCCCATTGAGCTTGCTAATAATGGTGCAATTCGCACAGGAGTTGTTAACCCTCTAGGTGACTCTACTGTGTTAACCTTATTTTACACCTTAAAGTAAAATCACAACTATCAAATGGCTAATCCATTTCAAGAAATAAGAAATAAGCAACAATTTTATTTCGAAAACACTTTACGAAAAACCTTCCTTTTTGAACGCAAGCAGAAGCTAAAAAAAGTAAAAAAATGGATTAAAGTAAATGAAAGCCAGATCATAAAAGCATTGTATGACGATTTCAAAAAATCTCCTGAAGAAGTTCGACTAGCAGATATAAAACCTATAATTTCTGAAATCAATGATGCTTTAAAGCATTTAAGAGATTGGGCGGCACCGCAAAGAGTAAAATCTCCTCTTTATTTATTAGGAAGTAAGTCTCACATCATCTTACAACCAAAAGGGCTAAACCTAATTATTGCCCCTTGGAATTTCCCATTCAATTTAACAATTGCACCAATGGTATCGGCCATAGCAGCAGGTAATTGTGCCGTGCTAAAACCTTCTGAATTAACGCCAAACTGTGAGCAGTTAATCGTTAGAATGATTGCAGAATTATTCCCTCCAGAAGAGATAACTGTTATTACAGGTGGAGTGGAGGAAACTACACAATTACTTGAACTAAAATGGAACCATATCTTCTTTACTGGAAGTCCACAGGTTGGCAAAATAGTAATGAAAGCAGCATCGAATCATCTTACTCCTGTAACCTTAGAACTTGGCGGCAAAAACCCTGTTATTGTTGATGCAACAGCTAACCTTAAAGATACTGCCCAAAAATTAATATGGGGTAAGCTTTTAAATAATGGTCAATCTTGTGTTTCCCCTAACTACGTTTTAGTTCATACCAAAATTAAAGCAAAGTTAATAGTCGAATTAAAAAAAGAATTTGCCAAAATGTATGGGCAAACCAAAGAGGAAATTGAAAGTAATAATGCCCTTACTCGTTTGGTAAACAAGCATCATTTCAAAAGAATTACATCACTTATAGATAACAGCATTAAACAAGGAGCTAATGTTGTTATAGGTAACGAGGCTAATCCCGACGACAACTATCTTTCACCAACGATATTGGATAATATCACTACTAATTCCGCCATTTTTAAAGATGAAATTTTTGGCCCTGTATTACCAATACTGGAATTTCAATCGATGGATGAAGCGATTTCAATAATCAACAAGGAAGAGGCCCCTTTAGCTCTTTACATTTTTTCATCATCGAGAAAAAACACAAAGAACATTATTAATAATACTTCTGCAGGAACTACTGCAATAAACGAAACTACTATTCAATTTATTCATGGCAAACTCCCATTTGGTGGAAATGGTCACAGTGGAATTGGAAGATCGCATGGAAAATTTAGTTTTAATGCCTTTTCCAATGAAAGAGCAATTTTAAAACAACGAAAACGGTTTACCTCTATAAAGTTAATTTACCCTCCCACGAATAAGCTAAAACGTTTTATTATTAAATTTATGACTTGGAGAATGCATTAAAAATGGCGTTGCGAAAAACTGAAAGAAGATTTTGTGACAACCTCAACCTATCATAATTGATGCGTTTCAACACCCTCTAGTCTCTCAATCTTTTAGCGTACAAACCAATTGCTATAACAGCAAAAATAGCATTTGGAACCCATACAGCTACTATGGGAGCTAACCCCATATTTAATGAAGCTACCGTGGTCATTTTCATAAAGAAAATATATAATACACTTGCCATTAATCCAATAATAATGTTTTTTCCTACACCCTCCCTTGACTTTCTAGAAGAAACCGCAACACCGATTAATGTCAATATGTAGGTTGCAAATGGATATGCGGATCTTTCATATAGTACAATTTCTATTTTTGGAACAATATTCGACCCTTTGCTTCTTTCTTGATTTCTAAACTTCACTAATTCAGAGGTTGTCATCGACTCCATAATATTATCTCTCTGACCCAGATCCTTAACATTAAAACTAAGAACGGTATCGATTGTTGCTATTTGTTTTACTGTCTCATTTGAATCATTTATTTCTCGAATAAACACTTCATCTAATTTCCACTTATTCGAAACACTATCGCCATAGGCTTTCATTATCTGCATGTCTTTTGTTAACTCATACAACCCCCTCTCATTCTTTTCCCAGGTTTCAATCCACATTCTTGTTACTATATTCGACTTTGCATTAAACAGTTTATAATGCAAAGTCGTCTTCTCATTCATTTGTAGGTTAATATTCTGAAAAGAACCATTTATAGGAGTGTATTTACTTTCAAAGAGCAGCCTTTCCTTATTTGCATTTGGCACCATTAAATGATTCATAAACAATGCGAAAATGAGAAGTGCGGTAGACACAACCATATATGGCCTTGTAAACCTCCAAAAACTGACACCATTGCATAATATTGCTATTATTTCTGATCGCTGGGCCATAACCCCTGTAAAAAATAAAACAGATAAAAATATTATTAAGTAGCTAAATAAATTGACATAATGCAAGAAAAAATAAGGGTAATAATCTATAGCAATTTCCCAAAAAGTAAGGTTGTAATCTGGATTTGTAAAGTCTCTTAACTTTTCACTTACATCAATAACAATAGCAATACTCATTATCACCATTATCATAAAAATGAAAGTTCCTAAAAACTTCTTGGTTATATATAAATCCAGTTTTTTCATTTAGCCATTTAGCTATAATCTATTGCCTAATTTAGGAATTATATAGTCTTTCCATGTTGAGAATGTACCTGCAATTATTTGTCTTCTAGCTTCTTTTGTTAACCAAACGTAAAACGCAAGGTTATGCAATGAGGCTATTTGTGAACCCAACCTTTCTTTAGAAATCATTAGATGCCTTAAATATGCTTTAGAATATTGAGAATCTACATAAGATGTTCCATTGGAGTCTAAATCAGAAAAATCATTTTTCCATTTTTCATTTCTTATATTGATAAACCCTTCACTAGTAAATAACATTCCGTTTCTCGCATTACGGGTTGGCATAACGCAATCAAACATATCAACTCCTAAAGCAATATTCTCTATTATATTGATTGGTGTTCCAACACCCATTAAATAACGGGGTTTATCCTTAGGTAGTATATTGCAAACTAAATCTGTCGTAGCGTACATCTCTTCTGCTGGCTCGCCAACTGAAAGCCCTCCGATGGCATTTCCTTCTCTTTCAAAAGAAGCTATCTTTTCTGCAGATTCTTTTCTTAAATCTTTATAGGTACTCCCTTGAACAATCGGGAAAAATGTTTGATCAAAACCATATTTACCTTCCGTAGAATCAAAACGATCACAGCATCTTTTTAACCATCTATGCGTCATATGCATAGATCGTTTAGCATAAGAGTAATCACATGGATAAGGTGTACATTCGTCAAATGCCATTATGATGTCCGCTCCTATTGTACGCTGAATATCTATTGCATACTCAGGAGAAAATAAATGTTTTGATCCATCAATGTGTGAACGAAAAGTTACTCCTTCTTCTTTAATCTTTCTACTATCCCCTAATGAATACACCTGAAAGCCTCCAGAGTCAGTCAAAATAGGACCCTCCCAATTCATAAACTTATGCAATCCTCCAGCGTTTTCAATTACCTCCAAACCTGGACGTAAGTATAGATGATAAGTATTTCCCAAGATAATTTGAGCCTTAATATCATCCTTAATTTCATGCTGATGCACAGCTTTTACAGTTCCGGCTGTGCCAACTGGCATAAACATGGGTGTTTCAATTTTCCCATGAGCTGTCTCAATAAGGCCAGCACGAGCTTTGGACTTCGAATCCGTTTTTTCTAATGTAAAGTTCATAAATATGTGAATAACGTTGAACTGCAACAAAGATAAAATAACTTTTAGAAGAGTACTTTTGGGAGCACGAAATCATTCATGAAGTTAGAAATAAATATCGACAACCTATTGTTAATCTCATTTACAGGAGCATTTTTAATTC
Organism: uncultured Flavobacteriales bacterium; assembly: GCA_963926405.1. Classification (GTDB taxonomy): domain Bacteria; phylum Bacteroidota; class Bacteroidia; order Flavobacteriales_D; family Parvicellaceae; genus CALSMU01. Next base: position 8,015 of record CAWUXI010000064.1, on the reverse strand, counting down.
AATTGACCTACTTCATGTTTTTCTTCACACGAATGATATGGAAACAAAATCCAGGTGTTATAGAAAAACTCAAACCTGTTTCAATAATAATTGCAGCAAGAAATGAAGAACAAAACTTAATTAAATTTCTTCCCAAAATATTCGAACAAGATTATCCAGAATTTGAAATCATAGTAGTAAACGATCGTTCCTGGGATGACAGTATTGATGTCCTACAAGCTTTTGCATTAAAGCAAAACAACTTACGTGTAGTTGAAGTTCCAGACCGCGAAAAGGATGGATTTGCTAAGAAATTTGCGATTACTTTGGGGATAAAAGCAGCAAAACACGAATTACTCGTATTCATAGATGCTGATTGTTATCCAAATAGTAAAAACTGGTTAAAAGAAATAGCCTCAAGGCATGTAAGCTCTAAAAACTTAATTTTAGGGGCTAGTCCCTACGTTCGTGAAAAGGGGATTTTAAATAAAGTTATTCGATTCGATACTGCCCAAATAGCTATTCAATATTTATCTTTTGCAAAGGCAGGTATTCCTTATATGGGAGTTGGACGAAACCTTTCTTACACGCAAGAACTGTACGATTCTGTGAGAGGCTTTAAAAGCCATTATTACATCCCATCAGGAGACGATGATTTGTTTGTTAATGAAGTTGGAAACAAAAGAAACACAACTGTTGTTTTTTCAGAAGAAGCAATTACATTCTCCATTCCCAAAAAAAAATTTACAGATTGGTGGCATCAAAAGAAAAGACACCTAACCACCGGGAAACACTATAAAGCTTTTCACAAAATTTTACTTACAATTTACCCCGTTAGTCTAGCAATAATGTACGTTTCACTGCCATTCTTATTGGTTATACACAATTGGTGGTACATAGCTTTAGGAATTATTGGGTTTAGAACACTACTGCAAATGCTTATCTTTGGCCGTCCATTCAGAGTAATGGGGAGTAGAGATTTATTATTATTAGCGCCATTTTTAGAAATAGCTCTGTTAATAATGAGTCCTATTTTATTATTTAGTAAGAAGAAAAAAAAGAAGCAGAGGCATGGGTTCAAACGAAGATGAACATATATCAACCGAGCACCTTTCGGATAAAGCCAGGTATGATTTTATTCTTGTACAACGAGCAGTAAAATCATCAGACCAACAAGCTTTTGCTGAATTGATGGACCGTTATAGAGATTCCATCTTTTTTATGCTCTTAAAAATGATAAACAATCGTGACGACGCAGATGATCTAACGATTGAAGCATTTGGGAAAGCCTTTAACAGACTGCATCAATATACACCCCATTATGCTTTTAGTACTTGGTTATTTAAAATTGCAACGAACAATTGTATTGACTTTATTCGTAAAAAGAAAAAGAATGTTCTTTCTATAGATAATCGTTTCGAAAACGAAGATGGAGACTCTTTAATGATTGAACTAAAATCAGGAAATAGAAACCCTGAAGAAGAAGCCATTCGAGATCAAAAAATTATCATGATGCGCGCTATAGTTAAAAAATTAAAGCCTCGCTACCAAGAATTAATTGAACTGCGCTATTTCAAAGAATTTAGTTACGATGAAATCTCTCAAGAATTGGACCTGCCATTAGGAACAGTTAAAGCTCAATTATTTAGAGCGCGTGAATTTCTTTACAATATTTTGAAAAACTCTAAAGACAGAATCTAATTCACTTTCCATTGGAATCCATTCTAAAATACTTCCCTAATCTTTCTGAGAAGCAAATCAAACAGTTTTCTGAACTGAAAGACTTATACCAACATTGGAATGAGCAGATAAATGTTATCAGCCGAAAGGATATCGATAACTTTTACGAAAGGCATGTCTTACATTCTTTGGCAATTGCAAAAGTAATTTCTTTTGAACCTGGAACTACGTTACTCGATGTTGGGACAGGTGGAGGTTTCCCTGGAATTCCATTAGCCATACTCTTTCCGGAATGTAAATTCCACTTAGTAGATTCTATTGGTAAAAAGATTAAAGTCGTAAACGAAGTTTCTATTGCCCTTGGCTTAAGTAATTTAACTTCAGAACACCGACGAGCAGAGGAAATAAAAGGTTCGTTTGACTTTGTAATTAGCCGAGCTGTTACAAGACTTAACCGTTTTATTCCTTGGGTTAATACTAAGTTTAAATCGAAGAACAACAATACCATTCGAAATGGAATTCTCTACCTAAAAGGAGGAGATTTGCATGAAGAATTAAACGAAGCAAAATTGAAATACAAACCAACTTTATATAAAATACCTGATTTCTTTGAAGGTGATTTTTTCGAGACCAAACAAGTCGTTTATGTGCCTATAATGGGGAAATAACTTAGTAGTTTAGAAAGTTTACTGGCTGCACGTATTACTCCAAAGTAGAAACCTAGAAGCTATATACACTTAAATACCTTTGAAATAAAAACAATGATAAAATTAACGGACTTAGAAATTCAAAACGCCTTAATATCTTTAAAAGGATGGAAAATGGAAAAGGATGGGATTATAAAAAGCTTTGTTTTTGAAAATTTTAAAGACGCGTTAGCCTCAATGATTAAAATTGGTGAAGTAGCGGAAGAAATGAATCATCACCCTGAGTGGTTTAACCTTTACAACAAAATAGACATTCGTTTAAGCACCCATGATAAAGGTGGAATAACACAATTAGACATTAATTTAGCGAAAGCTATAGAAGAAATAGTAAACAACTAAAAGCTTCATCTATTTCTTTATTTTTCGCTGTAATTCAAGTTTCGTTTCAGACTTAATAGACAGTAAAAAAAAATTCAGATTATTCCTCTCGCGTTAAAAATGAATGCGCTAATAATTAAAGTGAAAGTTGGATTAATTATTGTAAAAGCACCGATTAAGATTATTTTTTTTTACCAATTCAAGTAATTAACAAATTTTAAGAGAGTATTTTTATAACTTCACTTAGAAGTTATATTATAACAGACATTCACACTTTATGACAAGAAAATTTTTAGCCGCAATAATCATAGCTTCTTCAGCTCTTACATCAAGTTTAGCTCAGTCTGACAGCGAAACATTTACTACGACTTATAAGGTTAATGAGCTAATGGAACTCATAGACAAAATGTATGTCGAAGATGTGGATAGAGAGCAACTAGAACTTGATTTTATTAGAGGAATGCATAATAATCTATCACCTTTTCAAGCTTACCATAAAGATTCATTACTTAAAAAGAATGAGATTCCAACGCAAGACAAGTACCAAGGAATTGGTATCTCTTTTAAATTCAAAGGAGACACTGTGCTGGTAAAAAGCGTTATTCCCGGAAGTGGTGCTGATAATGTGTGGATGAAAGAGGGTGATAAAATTATAAAGATTGGAGATAGAGGTATAGAAGATTTCTATTCATATCTTGATATCACAAGAGCATTAACAGGAGAAACTAACAGCACTCTTAGCGTTACACTTGTAGATGGAGATACCTCGCAAGTTAAAAATATTGTCAGGAATGCAGTTAATGGTTATTCTTATACTGTTTTAGGTGATAAAGGAAATACTGCTTCCGTTAATGAATATGAGAAAGCACTTAATTATTTTGATGCCGTTTACGCAGATACGGTTACGAATACCGTTATAGTTGAAAATGGAATCCGTTATATGTTGGATCAATTAGATCCACATTCGGCATACATTTCATTAAAGGATATACACGATATGAACGCTCCTTTAAAAGGTTCGTTCTCTGGCGTAGGAGTTCGGTTTCAAATTGTAAAAGATACAATCACTGTTGTACAAGCAATTCCTGGAGGGCCTTCTGAAAAAGTTGGAATCCAAGCAGGTGACCAATTTGTCGAGATTGACGAAGAAGTTATTGCGGGGACAGGAATAGACAACACAGGAGTTCGAGATAGACTATTAGGTGACAAGGGAACCAAAGTTCAAGTGAAAATGAAAAGAGGTGAAAGTAAGGAACTATTAGAATTCACTATTGAGAGAGATAAAATTCCTATTTATAGTTTAGATGCTTCATACATGGCAGCACCAAAAGTAGGTTATGTGAAGCTGAACAACTTTTCAGCTACAACTGTGGATGAAGTAAAGAAAGCATTAAGAGAACTGCGTTCGGAAGGAATGGAGGACTTAATAATTGACCTGCAAAGCAATGGTGGAGGGTATTTAATGACGGCAATTAACCTAGTTGACGAATTGTTAGACGATGACAAACTCGTCGTTTATACCCAAGGTAGAACTTTTCCCAAAAATAGTTATGGAACAAGACAAAAGGGGGATTTTGAAAAAGGAAGATTAATTGTTTTGGTTAATGAAAGTAGTGCCTCAGCAAGTGAAATTGTTTCAGGAGCAATTCAAGACTGGGACAGAGGGCTTATCGTTGGAAGAAGATCTTTTGGAAAAGGGCTTGTGCAAAAACCAATATATCTAACGGATGGAACTCAAGTAAGAATAACGACGCAAAGGTATTATACACCTTCTGGAAGGTGTATACAAAAATCTTATGAAAATGGAACCCGAGAATATCGGAAAGAAAAATACGAGAGGTATTCTAGTGGTGAGTCATTTAATAAAGATAGTATCCACTTTATCGATTCCTTAAAATTTGAAACAAAGATTAAAAACAGAACCGTTTATGGTGGAGGAGGTATAATGCCAGACATATTTGTTCCTCTCGATACAAACGGCACTAGTAATTACTATTCTTCTTTGATTAGAAAGGGCATCATGAATCAATTTGCTCTGACATGGGTAAATCAAAATCGTGAAAAATTAGAATCTAAATACATTTCTTTTGATAAATTTAAATCCAACTTCAATACTGAAAAGGTAATGAAAGAATTATTCAAATATGCTGAAGAAGAAGGTTTAGAATATAACGACGAGCAGTTTTTAGCTGCTGAAAACACTATTAAAACGAGACTAAAAGCTAACATAGCACAAAACCTTTATGACTATAAAAAGTTTTATGAAATAATAAACGATTTAAATTCCTCATTACAAGAAGCTTTAAAAATCCTTAAAGAAGGAGATGAGTTTAATCAACTTTCGGCAAACTAAATTCTAGCTTTAACAATTCATTACAATATTTCTAATTATTATTATTTAAATTTGCACGAACTAAAATTTAATTATGACAAACAAAATAACCTTAGCCCTAATTGGTTTGGTACTTATACTATCTGTATATAACACTGTTCAAATTTCCAATATTAAAGTTGAAAACGTAATAGAACAACCAAATCGTTCTAATGCTTTAACTACTAATACTGCTCCGCAACCAAGTAATATTGAGGGAAACCCTAATATGGAGAATCTATCAAACAAACCTTTTAATCCTAGCCCAATTACTCCAGCTCAGCAAAACCCAAGTCAAATGCAAGCTGTTTCAGGTGGACCAACTACTTCTATTAAGTTTAAAAATGAAGTACATGATTTCGGTAATGTTGATATAGAAACTGAAAATAGTTATGCATTTGAATTCATAAATACAGGAACTGAACCATTAACAATTACAAATGCAAGAGGTTCTTGTGGTTGTACGGTTCCAGATTGGCCAAAATATCCAATTAAGCCAAATGAAACAGCAACAATCGATGTTATTTTTAGACCTAGCAAAGGGCAAGCTGGAGCACCTCAGGAAAAAACGGTTACTATTGAAGCAAACACAGAACCAAAGAACACTATTGTGAAAATTAAAGCATTTGTTAACCCTGAAAAATAAGACAGCAATCGCATTAAAAACTAAACCCAAAAGATTAAATCTTTTGGGTTTTTTTACCTTTTTATTTTAAACTTCTTCTGGACAAAACCCGTTTTATATTGAACCGAAATCATTGCTTCAAAACTACAAGTTAACCTCTTCTTCTCCGTATCTCTTTTTGAATCAACGATAGCTCTCTACTAGTTTGACCAGCAACTGATGTGTTTTCTTCAGCTCTTCGAATTAAATAAGGAAGCACCTCTTTAATAGGTCCGTAAGGAACGTATTTTGCAACATTATACTTTTCGCTAGATAAATTAAAGCTAATATGGTCACTCATGCCCAACAATTGAGCAAAATATATTCGTTTATCCGTTTTATCTACACCGTTTTTCCGCATCAAATCAGCCAAAAACTGCGAACTATCTTCATTATGCGTTCCGGCACAAATAGAAATATCTTCTAAATTTTCTACACAATACTTGAGTGCTAAATTGTAATCATTATCGGTAGCTTCTTTAGAAGATTGAATAGGATCCTTATATCCCATATCATTAGACCGCTCTCTTTCCTTTTCCATATAAGCTCCACGAACTAATTTTACACCAATTTTACAGTCATTATCCTTTGCTTTATTGTGCAGATATTTTAGATAATCCAATCTATCCCATCTATAAAACTGAAGAGTAGTGTAAATAATAACCTTTTCTGTATTATACTGAACCATCATGTTTTCACACAAACGGTCTATCGTTTTTTGAATCCAGCTATCTTCAGCATCAATAAATAAAGGCACATCTAACTCATACGCTACCTTACAAATAGTATTGAAACGTTCTACAATATTATTGTACGCTTTTAATTCCTTTTCGTTTAGGTTATTCACTCCTTCATTAGCCTTTTCCAAAATAGAAAATTGCGCTATTCCAGTGGGTTTAAAAACTGAAAAAGGAATTGCCATACTACTTCCTGCTTTTTTAATTGTAGCTATAATTTCTGATACGGTAGAATCTAAATCATCGTCCCCTTCTTTTCCTTCTACCGAGTAATCCAATATAGTACCCACACCATATTTATTTAATGTAGCTATTGTTTTTTCACATTCCTTAATACTCTCACCTCCACAAAACTGTTTGAAAATTGTTTTCTTGATAATACCTTTTAGAGGTAGATGGATAGAAAAAGCAAAATTAGTAAACCATCTACCAAACTTAACCACCGAATTACTGCTCACCAAATTAAAAAGCATCTTAGCACTTTTTAAATCGTGACTAGTTTTACTTTTAAAAGCTATTTCTGTATCATCAAATTTCAACGCCATTCATTTGCTTTTTATAAAGAACGAAGATAAGTATTCAGCTACATATAAACATAAATTGAAAAAGCTATTTTAACAAACAAGTGAAAATTTATTTGAAAGACAATAGCCATTGAATAGCTTAATCTCTGCTTTTTAATACATCACTTAGTGAATAAAACTCGAATATTTATCCAAACTTTATACGCTAAAGCATTAATGTCTTCTGATATTTTAAATACAACTATTAGCGGAACATAAACACAAAACACAACGATTGACTGAAGAATAACATTGAATATAGGACTTCCTATTTCAGGAAGTAATCCTGTTAAAAAGAAAGCTAAAAAACCAATAATAACTGTGAAAAATGTTTTAATCGTAAATGGCTGCATTTTCAATTTTACGAGCAAGAATAAAAATGAAACTAAATTAAATAGCAACAAAGAAATTGCAGTTGCCAGAGCAGCGCCAACTATTCCGTAAATAGGAATAAAAATCCAATTGGTGAAAAGTGTTATAAATATGAGACTTATCGTTATATATGTTCCGAATAAGTAATATCTCGATGTCATTATTATACCCCCATTAATACCTGAAGCAACATGAAATAGTTTAGCTAAACCAAGAAAGAAAACAACATATTTAATAGTAGAATAATCGAAACTTTTATTTGAAATGTCTATTAAAATTAATATTATGTGATCTATGTTGATCCATATTCCAATAAAAATTAGCCCTCCCACAACCAGCTGATTAATAGCAGATTTCTTATATAAGTTTCTTATTTCTTCCACGTTATTATTAGCCCAAGCTTTTCCTACCAAAGGAAAGGCAATATTACCTAATGCTCTAGCAGGAATCTCAATTACCGAACTCATAAACACTGCTAATGAATAAATTGCAATAGCTTTTAGACCTTGATTCTCTCCTATTCCCGTAATGCCAATCATAGAACCAATCATCAAAATATCAATCATATTTGATAATTTAAACCCAAGTCCAGAGAAAAAATTTGCTATTCCATATTTAAAAAAA
>CAWUXI010000063.1:0-8119 GCA_963926405.1 uncultured Flavobacteriales bacterium | reverse complement strand
AGATTATTTTAGAGCAGATTTTAAGTTATCTTATAAATACAATGCAAAAAAAGTAACACATGAATTTTCGCTTGATATAGTTAACCTTTTGGGGACAAAAAACATATTAAATTTAACTTATGCACCGGTTCCTGGAGATCCAACTGCTGTTCCAATTCGAAAGAATTATCAGTTAGGCTTTTTGCCTATATTCTTTTATAGACTTGATTTTTAAATAGCCAAGTAACGTCATTGCGAATTTGCGCAAGCAAAGAAGCAATCTCACCACTATGGATAAGATTGCTTCACTTTGTTCGCAATGACGTTAATGTAGTTTGCAATTACTGCTTCAAGATAGAAACAGCATTATTGCCAAAAACGTTTCCAGTTCCATAAGGAGAACCTACTCCGTTCCACTTTTCCCATTTTTTCAATTCAATATATTGTGGGTTTTTACCAATTTGTTCAGCTTCCAAAGAAATAGCTTCCGCTTTAAATCGAGCAGATACTACTAAAGAAGAATCTCCTCTAGCTTCTTCAATTCGAGCATTAGCTAAGTATTCTTGTTCCTTTTGCATTTCTTTAGCCGTTTGATTTCTTTGCTTTTGAGTTTCTTTATTGGTAATCTCAATCGCAATGTTTTGTGGTAAGTTAATGTCTGCAATTTCTACGAAATCAAGAGAAATATGATTTTCTTCAAAATCTTGATTAAGAATTGTTTCAATTTCTTGCTCTAAAATTTCACGTTTAGTTGAGTATGCTTCTACATAAGTGTACCTGCCAACTACATCTTTTATTGCTCCTTTTGCTTTTTTATCGATAAATGATTCAGCATAACCATTACCGTGCTTTAAGTGTAAGAGTGCTGTTTGTCCTTTTATTGCATGATAATTTACAGCAATTACAACACCGATGTCAGTACCATTTTTATCCATAACCTGAGACTCATAACTTCTACTTTGTACAAGAACATTGTACGTGATCATCTCATTCCAAGGAGCAATAAATTGTGTTCCTTCATTATATGCTACGTCTGTACTTACTCCGTCATCATAAGGTCTGTAAATAAATCCTTCTTCTCCTGGATCGACATCTTGCCAAGACATGAAAAATATTATACCTACTACTATCCCGACACCCGCCAGAACAATCCATTTTAATTCAATTTTTAATTCTTCCATTATTTTTATTTTTTTCTTAATATCATTCTATTGATTGCATAATAAATAACTATTGCGTCAAGTGCTAAAACTACTATCTTGAACATAGGACTACCTTTTAGTCCGTATCTAAGAGTAGCTATTACCATAAAGGAAATAAGCAAAACGCCTAATATAATTCTAAGTTTGTCATATGCAGTCAACTTCATGAAGTCTTTTTTTTTGCAAATATAGTTTGTAAATAAAGCTTATCCTATAAAATAAAGGAAGCTTTAGTAATTACACGATTTAAAAAACAAAATATTGTAATTAACTGTTATTTATTGCGTAAGCTTTCGCTTTAACTAAGTATCTGTTGAGTTATCGGAGAAAAAGAATATTTTTTTTCTTTCAGCTTGTCAATAATAACTGGAAGGGCTTGTAACATTTTATTACCGCAATCCAGGTTGTCGTGTAATACGATAATGGAACCAGACTCTGCTGAATTGAGGGTGTTGGTAATAATTTTTTCTACATTATTTTTTGAAGAGAAGTCACCGGGGAGAACATCCCAGAGAATAATTTTAGTTTTCGGACTTAATGAATTTACTTGGCTTCGTTTAATTTTTCCATACGGAGGGCGAAATAAATTCGATTTTATAATGGCTTCACCCTTTCGAAGGTCTTTCAAATACATCTTATTGTCTGTAGTCCATCCTTTTAGGTGAGAATAAGAATGATTTCCAACTGCATGTCCTTCATCTAGAATTCGTTTGAATAATTCTGGATTTTTTTCAACTTGAGAACCCAAGCAAAAAAAGGTTGCCTCAATTTCATGTTCCTTAAGTATGTCTAATGTTTTATTTGTTATTGATGGGGTAGGGCCATCGTCAAAAGTTAAAAATATCCTGCTATCGTTGTTCGGAATATTCCATACAGCTTTCTTTAGTATAGATTGAGCTATTTTAGGGGTTTTAATGAAGTACATAATCAAAAAAAGGAGAGATAACATCTCTCCTTTTTAAACTTTATTGTTTCATCCAGCAATATTGAGCTAATACAACAGGAAATCTTTGTGGGTTTTGGAAAAAGGCTTGTTTCGTATAACCTTTTTTCAGAAATATTTGTTTAGAGTTAATCAACGTTGCGCTATAACCGGTTCCTTCTAAAGCTCCTTGGTTTGTAAAGAAAGTATTTGTCGCGTCTGAATCAATCATAGCTTCTTGATCTAATCCTCCAATTGATGCTTGTCTTAACATTTCTAAATTATTCAATGATCTTCCCCATTCACTCCAAACTTTATCAAAGAAATATTCGGTTAAACTTTGGTAGTGGTCAATTTTTTCTAGTTCAAGTAAAGCTAATTGCTTGCCTAACTTATCCCCTTTGGACTTTGCTTCAATATATAAAGTTGAGTCACCTGAAGCTGATAAAGCATTTGCGGCATCATAATAGTTTCCGCATAAGTAAAAACAAATATCATCTGGAGCAACTTGATTATCCTCGATTGGCATTATTTCGAAAGTTTTATCCAAAATAGCAAGCGCTTTTTCATTTTCCCCCTCGCTAATAAGTGCATCGCTTAATTTCATCATCTGCATTCGTAAATTCTGCACCATTCTTAAAGTATAGTAATCAACTAAAACACCTTCTTCTTTCATGTTTCCCCATAAGAATGAGCTATCTGAGTCGTTCATAATAAGGTTATACATTTTTTCAGTATTGGTTCCACCACCACCACCAAATAGGATTGGGGTTAATTTGTAAGTTACCCCTTCGGCTTGCATGTATTTCGCAATACCTCCGTTAGCTCCAATTCCTCCTAAGCTTGCAAAGTTGATTGGACGATCCCATTTGTAGTTTGCAAGAATATCTAATACTGCCAAATCTGCTTTATAAATAGCCCCACCACTTAAGTTCCACTTAATAGTATCTTCCATTAGGTGCGCTTGCTCTTGTGTTACAATTCCGTTTTTAAGAGCAGCGTCTTTATCAACAGGGATATAAACACCTCTAAAATCGATATATGATTCTGGATTGCACATCCCTGGAAAAGTTTTAAAGTGTTGGTCATTCATTATAAAGTTAATCGCTTCTTTTGCAGAATAATATTTCCCTTTTTTAGAAGGACTCTCATCAAAAATCACGAAATCACGTGTTCCGTTTCTATAATCAAACTCATTTAATGTAATCGGCAGCGGGTCCGAATCCCAAGCTTTACGCTTCATTTGGTTGATGTGCCAATCGGTACTTAATAAACTCATATTCGCAACACGCACGTCTGTCCGCACACCTTCAACATCTTGAATATACCATAATGGGAATGTATCATTATCTCCATTTGTAAACAACATTGCGTTTTTATCACATGAGGTTAAATAGTTGTAAGCAAAATCTCTCGCGGTAGATCTGTTTGATCGATCATGGTCATCCCAGTTTTCACTAATTAAAAGGAATGGAACAACCAAGCACATTCCTGTTGCTAGAGCAGCATGTGATAAATTATTTTTTACGGAATTCCCCAATAATATCATTGCAGCATGCAGTGCTAAAGCAATAGCCGAAATGTAAAAAATAGTATATGAAAAAGCATGGTTTACATCAACAGCATCGCCATTAAATGCTGTTTCTAAACCATAAAGAATAACGCCCGCACCTAAGCTATAAGCAGCAACCAGGCCTAAATCTTTCCACTTCATGTTTCTCGCAGCATCAAATAGCGCATAAACCCCGATACCTATCCAAAATGCAAATGCGTAAAAGGAAGCGGCATAGGCGTAATCTCTTTCTCTCGGTTCGTTTGGCTTCTGGTTAAGGAAAATAACAATAGCAAGCCCTGTTAATAAGAATAACAGTAGGATTACAAACCAGTCTTTTGGACTCTTAATGATATGAAAAATAAAACCAATAAGGGCGAGGATTAAGGGTAGTAAATAGTACTTGTTATATCCTTTGTTTAGCCGCTGTATTGAAGGTAAGTTTTCTTGCGTTCCCAATCTTTGGTTGTCAATAAAATCAATACCACTTAACCAGTTCCCATCTAAAATTTCACTCCCGGGTCCAGTTAAACCATATCCTTGGGTGTCATTTTGACGACCAGAGAAATTCCAAAGGAAGTACCGCAAGTACATCCAGTTGATTTGATAGTCCTTAAAGAATGAAATATTTTCGCTCATTGTAGGTTTGTATAAGCCATCTTTCTCAAGATCTGCAGCTTCCTCTTCGTATCCAGCGTCCAATAATCTTTGATATTCCTGGCTTCTAGCCGTCATGCCTTGAACTTGACCGAAATATCTATAAGTAGGAGGCAGGGGGTTGTTTATGTCACCTTCATAACCGCACCAAACTCTATAATTCGATCCTTCACCTTGTCTATACATTCTTGGAAAAAGAGTCATGAATTGCTTCTCGTATGTTTTTTCTCCTTTCGGTCTATGTGCAAATGTGTTTATATATTTTTCGCCAACTTCACTTCCAAACTGAATGTTTAAATCAATACCGCTAGCAGCAAGTTGTTCGTTTGCTGCGGTAATTCTATTCTGGTAGTCTTCCAATTCAAACATATTCATGAATGATTGTTCGCCACCAATTATTGTAATAACATTTTTGCCGGGGTTCTTAGTGCTTGGTACAACAGTTGCATTTAAACCTAAATTACTAATGTATTCGTTAATCTTGCTAGTGTTATTAGCAACTGTTTCAAAACGCGAATTCATACCTTCAAGTGTATAAACTTTCATATTTGAGACTTTAGCAGGTAGCAAATCACTAGCGTCACAAGATCCTTTTTGAGGAGTGTTCCAATACTGTCCGTAAAGAACAGGCCATGTTCCATATTGGTCACGGTTTAAATAAGATACCAGTGCTGATAATGTTTCTGGATTGTTTTCATCCAAAGGAGGGTTTGCATTTGAGCGCACAACGATCATTGTGAATGAAGAGTATCCAATGAGTAATACCGTAAAAGATAGAATAATGGTATTCCAAAGGGCTTTTTGATTCTTCGCTGTATAGTATATTCCGTAAGCTAATCCGGCTGCAAGTAAGGCAATAAAGAAGAATACTCCTGTATTAAACGGCATTCCAAATGAATTAACAAACAAACGCTCAAACCAATCCGCTATAGAAGGTAGTTTGGGAATAATAACAGCTTGAACAATCCCAAGCGTTAAAACAGAAATAACCCCTGCGACCAAAAAAGTCTTAATGTTAAATTCATACTTTTTAAAGTAGATGACAAAACCAATCGCAGGAATAGCAAGTAAATTCAGTAAGTGAACTCCAATAGAAAGTCCAATCATATAGGCAATAAAAATGATCCAACGATTAGGATTTCCTCTTCTATTTTTTGGTTCAGTACTATTAAAATTGTCTGTCTCAAGTTCCCATTTCAAAATGGCCCAAAACACAATGGCTGTAAAGAAAGAAGACATTGCATATACCTCTCCCTCAACGGCAGAGAACCAGAATGAATCTGTAAATGCATAAGCCAATGCCCCAATAAATCCAGTTCCCATTATTGCAACAATATGTCCATTGTCAAGTAGGCTGGTCCCTTTCTTTGCTAGTTTTTTAGCAAACATGGTTAAACTCCAAAACATAAATAATACTGTAGCGGAACTAGATAAGGCAGACATAATATTAACCATGAACGCCGCATTTTCAGGGCTTGAAAAAGCAGAAAACAATCTGCCCAACATCATAAAGAAAGGCGCTCCAGGCGGGTGACCTACCTCTAGTTTGTTAGCAGTAGTTATATATTCACCACAATCCCAAAGACTTGTAGTTTCTTCGGTAGTAAGCAAATAAACGATGGTAGCAATTAGAAAAACTACCCATCCGGTTATTATATTTATTTTTTTATAGCTCATTATAAATACTGTTTTAGGGTGCGAATTTAAAAAAATTAATGCTTTAATAGGTGTAAAAGTGAATCTACCTGCATTATTTAGCATTAATTATTAATAGATGTTAAAAAAGAATAATTTCCTTAAAGTTATTTTAAAACTAAAACCGCTTGTTTCTCTATGTCTGAAAAAAAGATGAAATTTGCCCACCCCCCTTTCATGCAATTAATCTCGTATGTATAATTGAAAGACAAACTTTTAATATTTAACTTAAAATAAAAACGATGAAAGAAATTACTACTTTAATGATTGCTTTAATTGCAACTTTTGCAAGTTGGGCCCAATGCGATGCCACTTTTGGGATCTACAATACTCCAGGATCAATGGATGTAACTTTATATGCTGATTCTAATGCACAAACAGGAACTTGGGTCTATGATATGGGAGACAGTTCTATAATTACATCAACTGATGGCCAAGGGTTTTATACTTACGGTGCAAATGGCACTTATTTGATTTGTTGTACTTTTGATGGTTCAGGGGCTTGGGCAGGTTGTACAGATAGTTACTGTGATTCTGTAGTTATTGGAAACACACCTCCACCACCAACATGTAATTCAGAGTTTTATTGGTGGCAAGCTTATGATTCTTTAAACAATACATTTTCAAGTGTTGTTTATTTAGTAAACATGGCTTCAGGAGGAGTTGCACCATTTACTTATGCTTGGAATTTTGGAGACGGAAATACTTCTAATCAGCAATACCCAGTGCATAATTACAGTCAAGTTGGTAATTATGCCATTTGTCTTTCTATTGCTGATGCTAATGGATGTGCTGACACATATTGTGACACAATTTCAGTGGTAGTTAAATCAAGCGGTTTTACACTGAATGTGATAAGCGAAAGTGAAGTTGCGTCAGTTGGAATTGAAAATGAAGAGGTGATTAGCTTTACATCTTTATACCCAAATCCAGTAAATGAGTCTGCAACATTAGAATTTAACGCTATTCAAAACACAAATATTGACGTAACAATTATCGATATTTCTGGAAAGCAAGTAAATAACTTTTCTGTGAATGTAAATTCTGGAAATAATAAAATTGCAGTTGGAACTTCTGATTTAGCGAACGGATACTATGTGTTGAATATCAGTTCTAAAGATGGTAGTTTCACAAAAACAATCCGATTTGCAAAGCAATAAGATAGCTTATATAGCTTAATTTTGAAAGAGTGAAATTTAAACTACACTCAAGAATATTATCCTTGAGTGTAGTTTCATTTTTTTTAAGTGAAAGTAAGCGAAGCCCTAATAAAGCGAATAGTAAAACAAGATCGAAAAGCACAATTGGAGCTTTATCGGATTTGCTTTAGTACACTAATGAGTGTTGCTTTTAGATATAAAAAAAACGAGGAAGATGCGGCAGCATTAGCAAACGAAGCATTTTTAAAAATTCTAACAAACATTGCGAAATATAATTCCAACAGTCCTTTTGAAGCTTGGATAAGAAGAATTGCAATTAATACAGCAATTGATGACTATCGAAAGAATAAAAAAAGAGAAGAGATGTTCGAAGCTGAGGATAATTTCGAAGGATTAGAGGAAGTTACTTACAATGAAGTTGAGGATACAATCGAAGCGGAAGAATTAAGTAATATGTTGCTGGAGCTTCCAAAAGCAACAAGGATTGTGTTTAATTTATTTGCTTTAGATGGATATTCTCACAAAGAAATATCGGAAGAATTGGGGATAAGATTAGAAACAACAAAATGGCACATGAAGGAGGCTAGAAAAAGATTAAAAGCATTACTAATAAAAAGAGAAGAATTAAATGGAGTCAAAAAATAACATAGATAAGTTATTTAAAGACAAACTGAGCAACAGGGAGTTTGACATCAAGGAAAGTTTTTTAGCTGACCTTGAAGGAAAGTTGGATGCCCAGAAGCCAAAAAAGAAATTTTGGTGGATATTTTATACAGTGGGTATTGTCATTATTGTAGGGTCATTGTCATACTATTATAGGACAATTGAAGATACAAGCAGTAAATATTATTTTCCAATATCATTAAACGACTCTTACCAAAAAACCGAAGCAATAACTGACGGTCAAGTTGACGAAGAAGTTGTTAATATTAATAAAGCCGGAACAGAAGCC
>CAWUXI010000062.1:0-9055 GCA_963926405.1 uncultured Flavobacteriales bacterium | reverse complement strand
AAAGCTACCATCAGAAATATATAAATTTTCGACTTCATGCGCCTTACAGTTTTTATCTAATACGGATGTTTTTGGGTCGTCTCCAAAACGACAACCACCAGCTTGAAGATTGGCCGGAGGCGAATCTCCAATTCCAGTGCTCACATTCTTCATTCCAATTTCTTTGAAAAGTAGTTCTGTTTTATCAGCCAAATACCTTGCAACTTTATTATCATGTTCATGATGTCCAGCCCAAATTTTAGCAACTGGATCTCCCCATTTATCCTTCACCTCTTCATCTAAGGTCACATAGCATTTATCATTCGGCAACCAGTCAACAAATATTTCAAACTTCAACTTCCGCTGTTTTGTGAAATACTCAAAAAGTCGTTTTTTCAATGCTGATCCATATAAAAGTCTTCCGCTAGATGTCTTTTTTAGGTTAATAGCCTTTGTAATTCCATTGGCATGCTCAGAAACAAAATCAATTGTACCTCCTTTTACTCTTCCTAATTCAGGATGATCAATTTCGTACCATTGTTGAATTGCCCTATTAATAAACAATCCAGGGGTGTCCAATGCTTCGACATCTTCTTTATTCAAGTCGGAATAATACATTTGCCCCGAACCAACTCCTCCGCTGGAATAAACCATATTCTTTCCTACCTGCCCAGAATTGTTGGCTAATCCATTTGGAAACTCCGTATTCTTGCTCATCAATAATAGACGAGATGTCTCTACAGCTTGCGCAGCAACAACAAAAATAGATGCATCAATAAATTGTTTTTCATTATTAATATCGTAGAAATTTGCTTTAATTATTTTACCATCTCCATTTGTTTCTAGATGAAATACTTTCGAATTAGGTAAAATTATGCAATTTCCTGTTTTAACAGCGGACTCAATAAGTGCAACTCGTGAACTACCTTTAGCATCAGAAGAACAACCATAACTGCCGCAGTAATTAGAATAATAACATGAGTTTCTGTCTTCTGTTGGCTCTGATATTATTCCCCTTGGGGTGGGGAATATTTCATACTTCAATGTCTCAGCTCCTTTGTCTAACCAAGAGGCAAAAACATTTTCTTGCAAAGGAGGAAAAGGGAAATCGGGCGTTGAGCGTGGCTCTAAAAATGAATGACTCACTACCTTTCCTGATACGCCAACTATTCTTTCTGTTTTTTCGTAATACAATTCTAAATCCTCATAATTAATTGGCCAATCAACAACATTTGCCCCTTCAATTGGACCATATTTAGAGAGTAAATTAAAATCTACTGGCTTCAGGCGATGAAAATAGGCACTCATAAAATTGGAGGAGCCGCCAACACAATTGCCGTTCCAAAAACTTCTACCAGAATCATAAGTAGAACGTTTCATCCACTTGCCTTCCTTATTCTTTTTAACCACGGTATGACACTCATCTTTTAGTGATGGTCTAAAGGAATCACGACGAGTTGCAGTCATTTCATCTTTGTTAAAATCTTCCGTTTTTACCCAGGGGCCTTTTTCGAGCACAACAACATTGTAACCAGCTTTCGACAACTCATATATAACAGGTCCAGCTCCTGCTCCACTTCCTATAACACAAACATCAAACTTCATTCATTGTAGTATAAATAGTTGGATACATGTTCTTTTCATTTGGTCGCGGCATGCCTGGATTATGATTTAACCATGTCCAACCCACATTATTAGGGTTAACGCCGTATAATGGATCTAATAGTAACGCTTCCAAAATTAACGTCAACATTCTACTACCCCACATTTTGGGAGTCTTCTCTTCAAAAAATAGCTCTAAAAGATCCTCCTGCTTGTCTAAACTTAATAAATCGTAGGAAACTTTATCCGTTTCTTTAGAGAGTTGGTTTAACGCGTCAAGATACTCAACAATAAAATCCTTTTCTCTTTGCGGCTCTCTTTCGTCATTCAACACATAAACAATCCATTTATCTGAGTTTACCGCGAGAGCTGAAGGGCCATTTCCTTCTTTCGGGAACAATACCAATTGCACCGCTTGCAATACTTTTAATTGTTCTGCAGACAAAGGAGTACAATCAAAAACTTCTGGTTCTTCTTTGGTTTCACAACTTATTAGAAAAGGTATGTTTGCAGTAACGCCAATAGCAAGTAGCGAACGGAGGAAATCTTTACGAGAAAGTTCCCACTTGTAATCCTCTAGAATCTCTTCTTCCTCCTTTATCACATGACAAAAATACAAAATAACCGAGCATAAAAAAAGCCGTTCATTAAGAACAGCTTTTTTTAAATATATCTAAATATTTCTTAGTGAGCAGCTTCTTCTCCACCTTCACAAGTAGCTTCCGCTTCTTCTCCACCTTCACAAGTAGCAGTAGAATCAGTAGCCTCTCCAGATTCGCAAGTCATTTCAACTTCAGCTTCAACTTCAACTTCAGCTTCAACTACAGCAGCTTCTTCAGTATGAGCAGCATCTTCAGCAGCACCTTCAGCAGCACCTCCACAGCTAGTCATTGCAAATGTAGTTCCTAAAGCTAACATAAGTGCAACGCTTAATTTTTTTAAATTTTTCATGATTTGATTTTTTTATGGTTTTATATTCTTTTCATTCATAGGGAACTAACAAAAAATTCTCCTATTAGCGCGCTAAAGTAGTTTAATATTTTTAAATAAAACATTTTTTTTAAAAAAACCTTCCTAAGGGGCTTTCTAATAACCACTTCCCGCTGCTCCAATTTTTTCAATTGGATGCCAAGTCGTCTTGGTTTCTTGTAAGCTAGATATGAGGTATGGGCTCTCGTATTTGCTACTTAAATAAGTTCCGCCATCTCTTATCATCACACGCTTTAAGTTGTCTACAGCGGCTTCATGAATCGATTTTATTTCAGCTGCATTATCTCCGCAATAAACAAGTGCATTGACATCCATATGAGATGCAAAATGCGGGATTAATTCTTTTCTGTTTCCCGTCAATATGTTTATTACTCCCCCGGGGACATCCGATGTTGAGAGCACTTCTGCAAGTGTAACTGAACAAAGCGGCTTGTTTTCAGACGCTAAAACTACGCAAGTGTTTCCTCCTGCGATTGTTGGCGCTATTTGAGAAATCAACCCTAACAATCCGCTTTCTTCTGGAGCAAGTATTGCAACAACTCCTGTAGGCTCAGGTACAGAAAAATTAAAATGACTGGAAGCTACTGGATTTACAGAGCTAAATATTTGCGTGTATTTATCACACCATCCCGCAAAATAAATTAGCCGATCGATAGAAAGATTTACTTCTTTTTCTGCTTGTGCCTTTTTACTCCCTTGCTGAATAAGTTCTTCAATAAACTGTGTTTTCCTTCCTTCTAGTATTTCCGCAATTCTATATAATATCTGACTTCTATTATAAGCCGATTTTGTACTCCACCCACCTTGAGCTGAACGAGCGGCAACAACCGCATTTCTAAAATCTTTTCGTGATGACCAACAGATATTACCTAATACCTTTCCATTGGATTGTGGTTGATAATACCTGCCTGATTCAGTCCTAGGAAATTTACCTCCTATATATATCTTGTACGTTTTCAAAACTTCAATTCTTGACATTTATCCTGTTTTTTACCTGTTAATCAAATTTCAAATAAGGCTCTAACCCATGCAACCCACCTTCTCTGCCGTGCCCACTTTCTTTGTATCCACCAAATGGTGATGTTGGATCAAACTTGTTAAAGGTATTTGCCCATATTACTCCCGCTTTTAACTGGGAAGTGAGGTTAAATATTTTTGCCCCTTTATCAGTCCAAACTCCTGCAGATAAACCATAAGGTGTATTATTTGCTTTTGTGATTACCTCATCTACCGTTCTAAAAGTTTGAATGGCTAATACGGGGCCAAATATTTCTTCTTGTGCAATTCTATTGGATTGTGCCACATTTGTAAATAAAGTAGGCTTACACCAATATCCTTTTTTAGGTAATATACATTTAGGTTGGTAAATTTCAGCTCCTTCTGCTTTCCCTATTTTAATATATTCATTTATTATATCCAATTGTTTTTTTGAATTAATCGCCCCTATATCCGTATTCTTATCCATTGGGTCACCGACGTACAATGACTCCATTCTATCTTTCAATTTACGAAGCACAACCTCATAAACAGACTCCTGAACGAACAACCTAGAACCCGCACAACATACGTGCCCCTGGTTAAAATAAATGCCATTAATAATCCCTTCAACCGCTTGGTCTAATGGAGCATCTTCAAAAATAATGTTAGCGGCCTTACCGCCTAACTCCATTGTAGACTTCTTGTTGGTTCCAGCAATAGATTTCATGATAATTTTCCCAACCCCTGTTGATCCCGTAAATGCAACTTTAGCAACATCCTTATGCGCTACCATCATCGCTCCTGTCTTACCGTAACCTGTCACAATGTTTACCACACCATCGGGAAGTCCAGCCTCTTGAATTACTTCAGCTAATTTTAACGCAGTTAACGAAGTAGTTTCAGCAGGTTTTAATACAACCGTATTTCCAGCCGCTAGAGCAGGAGCAATTTTCCAAGCTATCATCAACATTGGGAAATTCCAAGGTGTTATTTGCGCTGCTACGCCTAATGACTTTGGCTGTCTATTTGGAAAAGCATACTCTAACTTATCTGCCCATCCAGCATAATAGAAAAAATGTGCTGCTGCCAATGGAACATCAATGTCGCGTGATTCACGAATCACTTTGCCACTATCTAAAGATTCTATTACCGAAAACTCCCGCGCCTTCTCTTGAATTAATCTTGCAATTCGATAAATGTACTTCCCTCTTTCTTTCCCAGATAACTTTGACCATACTGTATCATACGCCTTTTTTGCTGCTTTAACCGCGGCATCCACATCCGCTTGCCCTGCTTCTGCTATATCAGCAATCTTCTCTTCTGTGGCAGGATTTATTGTTGCAAAATATTTTCCTGATTTTGGTTTCACCCATTTCCCATTAATAAACAAGTCATACTTTTTTTTCAATTTAATATGACCTGTACTTTCTGGCGCTGGGTCCAAATTCCAATCAGAGCTATAATCAATTTTGTTTTTCATTCTTTTTAAATGTATTATGTATGAAGTTAAAAGTACAATGTATTAAGTGAAACACGCTGTACTTAATACACCTCTACTTCATATAATATTTAATCCTTAGAAAAATAATCTTTAGATTGATAATTACCTGTCTCTTGTTTCATTATTTGCATTAAAACATCATTCGCTAAGCTACTTGCTCCAAAACGGAACCATTCGTTACTGAGCCATTTCCCCCCTAACGTTTCTTTTACCATTAATAAATAGTGTAACGCCAGTTTCGAATTGGATATTCCACCCGCGGGTTTCATTCCAATCATTTTACCGGTTTCGTAGTAATGGTCTTTTATTGCTTCCAACATCACCAAGGTTACGGGCAAAGTTGCGGCTGGACTTATTTTACCGGTAGACGTTTTAATAAAATCAGCTCCAGCATCCATTGCAATATCACTTGCTCTTCTCACTTTATCAAAAGTCCCAAGCTCACCGGTTTCTAAAATAACTTTCAACCTTGCTTTTCCACACGCTTCTTTAATTGCAGCAATTTCATCGTGCACAAAATTGTATTCTCCACTATGAAATTTTCCCCGGCTAATTACCATATCAACTTCGTGTGCGCCATTATCTACAGCTATTTTAGTATCCAAGAGCTTTATTTCCAAACTGGATTGACCACTTGGGAAAGCGGTTGCCACAGACGCCACTTTAACCCCAGATCCTTTTACTTCATTTACTGCTGTTTTTACAAAATTAGGATATACGCAAACTGCAGCAGTAGTCGGTAACCCAGGAAACGAATCATGCAGGTGTTGGGCTTTATAGCACAGTTGTTTAATTTTAAACTCTGTATCCGCTCCTTCCAAAGTTGTTAAATCAATCATATTAAGTGTCATATACAAGCCTTTTCTTTTGGCTTCGTTTTTAACACTTCTTTTAGTGATTCTGTCAACTCGGTCTTGGATGCCGACTTGGTCAACTCTTGGCGATAATCTGTAGTCTTTTTCTGGCATTAATTACATTCTATTTAAAGACCAAACTTACGAATTTCATTTTATAATAATGTTAATTGACTCATTATAGGTAAAATCCAATAAAAAGTAATGGGATTTTCCCTTATTGTGTATGTTTTTTAAGTTACTTTGTTATCCGATTTAACAGTCTATGAAAGAGGAAGGCAATAATATCCACACGGTTTTTGAGAAACTTCTTAAGAGGGCAGATAAAGAAGCT
Organism: uncultured Flavobacteriales bacterium; assembly: GCA_963926405.1. Taxonomy (GTDB): domain Bacteria; phylum Bacteroidota; class Bacteroidia; order Flavobacteriales_D; family Parvicellaceae; genus CALSMU01. The sequence continues at coordinate 2,817 of CAWUXI010000062.1, read as the reverse complement.
TTGCTAAACCAGCACAGCAAGGTAATCTGGCTAACCGGTCTTTCTGGTTCTGGAAAAACGTCTATAGCCGTTTGGTTGGAACAAAAGTTGAGCAATAACGGATATTTAACGCAAGTGCTAGATGGAGATAATGTAAGAGCAGGAATAAATAATAATTTAGCCTTTACTGAAGAAGATCGATTAGAGAATATTAGAAGAATTTCAGAGGTTTCTAAGTTGTTTTTAAATTGTGGAATCATAACAATCAACAGTTTCGTGAGTCCAACTGAAGACGTTAGAGACTTGGCAAAAGAAATAATTGGTGATGATGACTTTTTGGAAGTTTACATTAACACTTCTTTGGAAGAATGTGAAAAAAGAGATGTGAAAGGCCTTTACAAAAAAGCACGAAAAGGTGAAATTCCAAACTTCACTGGAATAAGCGCACCATTCGAAGCTCCGAAAAATCCAGCTTTGATAATTGAGACAGAAAAAAACACAATTGAACAATGCGGCGAAATCTTATATCGCTTTGTACTAGATAAAATAAGATACTAAATGGGTTCATATAACTTAACACACTTAAAAGAATTAGAGTCTGAAGCAATCTTCGTAATCAGAGAAGTTGTTGCGCAATTTGAAAATCCTGTCTTACTCTTTTCAGGCGGAAAGGATTCAATCGTTTGTTACCACTTGGCAAGAAAAGCATTTTACCCTGCTAAAGTTCCATTTCCATTAATGCATGTTGATACAGGACATAACTTTCCGGAAACAATTCAATTTAGGGACAAGTTAGTTGAAGAAACAGGAGCTCGGTTAATTATTGGATCCGTCCAACAATCAATTGATGAAGGAAAATCTACTGAAGAAAAGGGGATTAATGCGAGTCGTAATAAACTGCAAACAGTCACTCTTTTAGATGCAATAGAGAACAATAAGTTTGACTGCGCCATGGGTGGAGCAAGAAGAGATGAAGAAAAAGCGAGAGCCAAAGAACGTTTCTTCTCACACAGAGATGACTTTGGCCAATGGGACCCAAAAAATCAACGCCCAGAATTATGGAATACCTTTAACGGAAAGAAAAACATGGGAGAGCACTTTAGAGTTTTTCCAATTAGTAACTGGACTGAAATGGACATTTGGCAATACATTCTTGCTGAAAACATTGACATTCCTTCTATTTATTTTTCTCATACAAGAGATTGCTTTGTAAGAGATGGTGTTATAATGGGGAAAACAGATTTCGTTGAAACAAAAGACACGGAAGAAGTTCAGCCAATGGTTGTTCGATTTAGAACAATTGGAGATGCTACTTGTACAGGAGCAGTTGCTTCTACTGCGGCTACATTAGAAGAAATAATTGAAGAAGTGGCTACTACTAGAGTAACAGAAAGGGGAGGAAGATCTGATGACAAAAGGTCTGAGGCGGCAATGGAAGACAGAAAAAAAGAAGGGTATTTTTAATAAAAAAAGTACAACGTTTACTGTATAAGGTATTAAGCAAAAAGTATTCTTCTTAATACATTATACTTTTTACAATAAAGAAAATGGATAAATCATATTTAAATATGGATCTCTTGCGGTTCACAACTGCCGGAAGTGTTGATGACGGGAAAAGCACATTGATTGGAAGATTACTATACGATAGTAAATCTATTTTTGAAGATCAAATGGAAGCTATCAAGCTCGTTAGTGAGCGAAAGGGAGAGGAGCATGTCAACCTAGCTTTACTTACTGATGGACTTAGAGACGAAAGAGAGCAGGGAATTACTATAGATGTTGCTTATCGTTACTTCGCAACACCTCAACGAAAATTTATAATTGCCGATACTCCTGGCCATATTCAATATACAAGAAATATGGTTACGGGAGCCTCTACAGCTAATTTAGCTATCATTCTAATTGACGCCCGACATGGAATTGTTGAACAGACAAAAAGGCATTCTTTTATAGCTTCTTTATTAGGTATACCGCACATTGTTTTTTGTATTAATAAAATGGATCTAGTTGACTACAGTCAAGACGTATATAACAAATTAGTAAAGGATTTAGAGGCATTTAGTGCAAAGCTGGAAACAAAAGACGTTCGGTTTATTCCAATTAGTGCTTTAAAAGGAGATAATGTAGTTAACCGATCTAAAAAGATGGACTGGTTTGAAGGGGCTACCTTAATGCATACTTTAGAAACTGTGCATATTGCTTCTGATCATAACCACATTGATTGCAGATTCCCAATTCAAAATGTAATTCGCCCGCAAACTACCGAATTTCATGATTATAGAGGGTACGCTGGAAGAATTGCAGGTGGTGTATTTAAAAAAGGAGATACTGTAATGGTCCTTCCTTCTGGTTTTACCTCTAAAATAAAATCCATTGATACGTTTGATGGCGAAATTGATGAAGCATTTGCTCCCATGTCAGTTACAATGACCCTTGAAGATGACATTGACATTAGTAGAGGAGATATGATAGTTAGAGAAAATAACAAACCTGAGGTTTCTCAAGATATTGAAGCAATGATTTGCTGGATGGGTGACAGCCCTCTTAAAGAAAAAGGCAAATACGCACTTAAGCATACATCTAAAGATGCACGTTGCATGGTAAAAGAAATAAAATATAAGGTGGATATCAATACGCTTCATAGAAATGAAGAGGATAAAGTTATTTCTAGCAATGATATTGCTAGAGTTACTTTACGCACAACTTCCCCTTTATTTATTGATAATTATAGACGAAATAGAAATACAGGAAGTTTAATCTTAATTGACGAAGCAACCAACAACACTGTTGGCGCAGGAATGATTATTTAAATCAAAACAGTGACTTTATTAACTAGTA
>CAWUXI010000061.1:0-7946 GCA_963926405.1 uncultured Flavobacteriales bacterium | reverse complement strand
ACCATTGAAAAACATAGCAATGAACCATTTACTAATAATTCTAATTTTCTTTGTCCCGTCTATAATTTTCGGTCAGGCGGTTGATGTCTCAAAGGCAAAGAAAGAAACCGAGGCAGCAGCTACAAAAACTGAATCGTCCGGTTTATTGGATGTTGACCAATTTTCTATTCAAAGTGCAGATAACTATAAAAAGAGTTATATCGATTTAAAAAAGAATTCGGTAAATAAATATTCTAAAGAAATTTCTAGTGAAGAACAAAAGAACCTTAACTCTATAGTAACTGATTTGGAATCTATGCATTCTGAAAGTTATGAATACCATTATATTGCATATCTAAATTCTAATCAAGATCCGCAAGCGTTTCATCACCTGGAAAAAGCGTATGAAATTTATCCAAATAATGTTGAGCTGTATGATGATTTTATCGCTCATTATGAATTGACAGATAACAGGCAAGGGAAAAACGAGTTTTGTAAAAAACTTGCCGAAAGTAATACTATAGCACAAGGTGTTATGGATTATAACTACAATGTTTTGATGTCACTAGAACCAAATGCTATTTTGTTCACCAATGGTGCTGATGATACTTATCCTCTTTGGATTTGGCAAGAAATACACAATAAGAGAACAGATGTAACGGTATTGAATCTTGATTTGATTCAAAATTTAGAATATCAAAAAGTAAAATTGAAATCGTTAAATATTTATCCAATAAAAAGCAAGGAACCAGTTGGAATTGTAAAAGAAGTGGTTAAGAATAACCCCAATAGACCAATCAATATTGCACTTACAATAAACCCAAAAGCGTTGATTGATTTGAAATCAAAATTGTATTTAACAGGGTTGGTTTTAAAATACAGTGAAAAAGAGATTGATAATGTTACTATGCTTCAAAACAATTGGGAGTTTTCGTTTAATACAGAATCGTTAAACGAGACGGTAACAAATTCTACAGCCAAAAAAATGAACAACAACTACATCATACCTCTATTGGTTTTAAGCGGATATTATTCCGATAACGGAAAAACAAGCGAAGCTAAGAGTACTGAAAATATGGCATTAAAACTGGCTGGTGAAGGTGGAAAAGAAATGGAAGTTAAAAAATACATTGAAGCGAAGAAATAAGCTTATATGCAACTCGTAAAGAAACCATATACTGCCGAAACAGACGAAAACTTGATGAAAGAAGTCATCAAGGGGGATAGTCGTGCGTTTTCGGAAATTTACGATAGATGGAGTAAGCCTATGCTCAATTATTTTTATAAAATGTTGTGGCAGGACAGAGAAAAAGCAGAGGATTTTATGCAAGAAATCTTTACGAAGATTATTCATAAACCACAATTGTATAATCCTAGCAGAGCCTTTAAAACCTGGATTTATAGTGTTGCTAATAATATGTGTAAGAACGAGTATAGAAGAGCAGAGGTTAGAAAGGGAACATCAAACAGCTTGCATGATAACATAATTGTTCATGATAGTTCTGCGCCGGATAAAGAGCATGATAAAAATATTTTTAATGACCGATTAAAAGAAGAGTTAGAGTTGTTGAGTGAAAATCATAAAAAGACTTTCATTCTTCGTTTTAAACATGATTTAAGTATAAAAGACATTGCAGAAATTCTTGAAACGAGTGAAGGAACTGTAAAGTCTAGAATATTTTATACACTAAAAAAATTAGGTGAAAACTTGAAAGAGTTTTCGCCGGTTGCAAAGACAATAATGGTTGGAATGTGTTTAATAGAATTAGCACGGTATATTATATAAATGACTAATGATGGAAGATAGAAATATATCAAAAATGGATGTTGAATTTTACTTGTTGAACCGAGAGTACAATAAGTTGAATTCAGATGAGCTTGCTATTGTTAATGAGCATGTAGAGTCTGAACAAGAATTCAATGAAATGAAAGCTGTTTTAATGGGGGTAGGTAATTTCTTTAAAGCAGAGAAAGAATTAGAACCTAACCCCGCAATTAAAGCAGCTCTTTTAAAAGAGTTTGACAAACAAAAACCTGCCGGAGCGTATTGGTTAAACGGAATATTTGTATCTCTTTTTCCAAATGAGAAAAAAATCTATCAAAAACCAGGTATTCAATTAATTGGATTAGCAGCTTCTGTATTACTGATTGTTGCAATCGGCCTTAATGGTAATGCTGATATTAATAATTCAACACTAGCTCAAAATGAAGGCGTTAAGACAGAGGAAGAAACAGTTCAGAAGTTGAGTAAATTAGAAAGGGAGGAAGTTGATCAAGAAAATAACTTACAGATAGAGAAGGATCTTGAACCGACTGCGGATATACTATACAAGGAAATTGAAGTGGCCGCTTCAAACGAAGTTGTAATCGAAGAAAAACCTGTGGCTGTTGAAAATAATATTACATCAACAGACTTTATGTATGATGCGAAGCTTAATGAAAGTGTAGCCGCAGATTTAGATTATCTTGGAAATGACAATAATTTAAATGAGGTCGAAGAATCTTTTAAAAAGAGGAGTTCAAAGGACAAAAAAATGCTTGCTATATCAGATGATAAATTGGTGATTTCAGCAACAATCCCTGCTACTATAGAAATAGTTGAAGAAATTAGTTTAGCGGATGACGAAGGTTACTTTTCTGATGATGCTAGTGCCTCTTCTAACACTATAGTAATTGGTAATAGCACGATTGAATTACCCATAAATAGCAGAACTCTAGCGGAGGATGCAGACTTAATAGATATTCTTTACACAGCAATGTAGTTTTAAAGGTATAATGTCTGATCGTATAAAGTCTAATGTACAAAGTTCCTAAATTCAAAATTTGCACTTAATACATTAGACTTCATACAAAAATACGAAGCGTCTAAATAGACGAATGTTCCCGCTTTAGAATAAAGCCCTTTTTAAAACGAGTCTACCTTTCTAACTTAACTAAATAATTTCCTTTTAAAATTGGAATAACACTTGAAGTGTTTGGAGTAAGGCAATATTTTATATCCTCGTTCAAATCTAATGCTGTTAGTCTTACACGATGAGAGGAAGCTTTTAAATAACTTAAGTAATTATCTTTGGCTTGGATATACATGAATTTAGCTGCTACAGAAGAATCATCTTCACATCTAAATTTACCACTTTTTTGCAAGGCCTCAACAAAAGCTCCCGCACACATTGTATCTTCTAAACAAAATTTACTTTTCCATCCAGAACCTAGTAGTAATACGTTTTTGTTTTGTTCAATAAGCCATTCGCTCAACGCGTCTAAATTAGTGAATGAACCAATAACTACGGTTGGTGCATTTCGAGCAGTATGAATAGCTCTTGTTCCATTTGTGGTCGTTATAACAATTGTTTTACCTTCGAACTTATTGTTCATGTAGCTAGCAGGAGAGTTTCCGATGTCAAAACCTTCAACAATTTCACCACCTCTTTCTGCTGCAACGATAAAACCTTTCTTTTTATATTCAAAAGCTTCTTCAAGTGTGGCGACAGGAATCATTTTAGCTACACCATTATCAAAAGCTGTACACATTGCAGTTGTTGCGCGCAGTACATCTATAACTACTACAATTTCGGCATCATCAGAATGCAAATCGTATAGGTTAGGAGTAAAACAAACTTCAACTTTTTTTCTATTATTCATTGCGTGATATTTATAATTGAGCTTATTTAAAAGGAGGCTTTACAACCGTAGCTTTTAATTGTTTTTGTCTAACCTGAATAAATATCTCACTTCCTTCAGAAGCAAATTCAGTAGTAACATATCCGAGTCCAATAGCTTTCTTTAATGAAGGCGCCATTGTTCCAGAAGTTACAATTCCTATTTCATTTCCATTTGCGTCTACTATCGGATAATCATGTCTCGGAATACCTCTGTCTACTAATTCAAATCCGACCAACTTACGCGTTACACCAGCTTCTTTTTGAGCGTGTAGCGCTGTCGAATTTGTAAATTCCTTCGTAAATTTAGTCACCCATCCTAAGCCAGCTTCTAAAGGAGAAGTAGTGTCATTAATATCATTGCCATAAAGGCAATATCCCATTTCTAATCGTAAAGTGTCTCTTGCGGCTAGCCCTATTGGTTGGATTCCAAATTCTTCTCCAGCTTCAAAAACTTTTTTCCATACTTCTTCAGCTACTGCATTTGGAATGTATAATTCGAATCCTCCAGAACCAGTGTAACCAGTTGCTGATAATATTACATTGTCAACACCGGCAAACGTTCCTTTCGAAAAGTGGTAGTATTTTACGTCACTTAAATTTACATCTGTTAATTTTTGCAATGCTGCAGTTGCTTTTGGTCCTTGTACAGCCAATAAAGCTATACCATCAGATATGTTTTCCATTACAACACCTTGGGTGTTGTATTTACTAATCCAATTCCAATCTTTCTCAATGTTTGAAGCATTGACAACTAATAAATACTCTTCTTCAGAAATTCTATAAACTAATAAATCATCAACGATCCCTCCTGTTTCGTTCGGTAAGCAAGTATATTGCGCTCTGCCATCAAATAATTTGGAAGCATCGTTAGAAGTAACACGTTGAATTAAATCCAAAGCATTTGGCCCTTTTAATAAAAACTCACCCATATGCGAAACATCAAATACTCCAACACCTTTTCTTACGATTTCGTGTTCAGCATTAACACCCTCGTATTGCACTGGCATTAAGTAACCTGCAAAAGGCACCATTTTAGCTCCCAATTGTTCGTGAATGTGTGTCAGGGCAGTTGATTTAATTTCTAAAGTTGTATCGCTCATTTTTTTTAAAATTTAAGTGCTTACAATGATAAAGCTTATAGTTTGTATCCCCAAATGAAGAATAGGAAATTCACGCGAATCTGGAAAATTGTTATTTTATATAGTTTTTTGATTAATGCTTACATTTGCCAACCAAAACCCTTTTGCAATTGCATTAAATGATATTTAATTCATTAGAATATATTTTATTTCTGCCTTTGGTATTTGTGCTATTCTATTTGTTTAGACATAAAATTAGGGTGTTTATTCTTCTGGTAGCTAGTTATTATTTTTACATAAGCTGGAACCCTGTATTTATTATACTGATTCTCCTTTCAACCTTGATTGATTATGGAGCTGGGTTGTCATTAGAAAGAACGACCTCTAAGTCAACTAGGTTATTAATACTTGGAATTAGTATTTGTGCGAACCTTGGTTTTCTATTCTTTTTTAAGTATTTCAATTTTGCATTGGAGAATGTTAACGAAATAATGTTGGCAGTCAAAGGGTCATATCAGCCTATTGAAGCCTGGGATATTATTTTGCCAGTAGGAATATCTTTTTACACTTTTCAAACCATGAGTTACACAATTGATGTTTACAATGGTAAAACAAAGGCAGAAAAGAACTTGTCTTATTTCGCATTGTACGTCTGTTTCTTCCCGCAATTAGTCGCAGGACCGATTGAACGATATAATAGTTTGATGCCGCAATTGAAAGAAAAAGCGCAGCTTGTAATTCAAAACATTTCACATGGAGGCCGACTTATTCTTTATGGATTCTTTATGAAAATGGTAATTGCAGATAATTTAGGTGTATTTGTAGATTCAGTTTATGGGGATATTGCAGGAACCAGTAGCCTAAATTTACTAATCGGCTCTGTTTTTTATTCCTTTCAGATTTATTGTGATTTTCATGGGTATACAACGATTGCAATAGGTTCAGCAAAACTGTTTAACGTTAACCTATCTGAAAACTTTAGAACCCCATATTTATCTACTTCTGTTACCGATTTTTGGCGAAATTGGCACATTACTTTAACCACTTGGTTTAGAGATTATATTTACTACCCATTAGGAGGGAATAGATCAACTGTGCTAAAATGGGTACTAGCGATATTGACTGTCTTTATCGTTAGTGGAGTTTGGCATGGTGCAAAATGGACGTTTATTTTATGGGGGTTGTTCCATGCACTATTTGTATTGTTTGAAAAGGTCGTTAAATGGGATAAGCAAGGGTCAAATATTTTCTTAAAAGGAATAAAGTGGGCAGTTACTTTTACATTGATAACAGCATTGTGGGTATTCTTTAGAAGCCCAGATATGGATACAGCAATTTTATATTTTAAATCAATAGGATCAAATTGGAACATTGAAGGAATAGACCTGCGTATCGAACCGTTTATATTGTTAGGCCTGTTTGTGGTTTTAGATATATGTACTCGTAAAAAGAATTTTGCTTTATCTTTAAATAAGATTCCTTCTATTGGCAGAGGTGCTATTTACTTTGTTTTAATTTTCTTGTTACTTTCTCGTTCCGGAACTGATACGAATCCGTTTATATATTTCCAGTTCTAATGAAAATTGTAAAATACATAGCGATACGAATTGTTTTAGCAGCAGTGTTCTTGTTTTCTATGAATCTACTATATCGATATACTTTTTGGAAAGAAGATGTAAAACAGCATGGAGATGTATTAGAAAATTTGTGGGGAGTTGATATTCATTCCGATGCAATTTATTTTGGAGAATCATCAAATTTTCATATGCAGGAAGGAGATTCTATTAAGCATAGAATTAGTTTTGCTTTAGATAGTTTATTACCTAGTATTTCAATAGCTACTGTTGATAATGCAGGCCTTCATGCAGGGACTTATTTGTCTTTGGTGAAAAATATTCCTTCGGAAATGAAATTGAAATTTATTGTGGTAACATTGAACTATCGGTCGTTTGCAGCAAATTGGCGATATGCACCCTTCGAAAATTATTTATCTAAATCGGAGTTAATGTTATCGCCTTCATTTCCCCTTGTAAATAAATTTTTAATCTCTTTAAAACAATATGATTATAAAACAGAAGAAGAGAGAAATGCCCAAATGAAATTGGCTTGGAAGAATGAAAAGTTTACAATACCAAACTTTGATTATGACAATGTTATTGAATGGGATTCAGCGGTGGCATGGCATACTTGGTTAGATGTTAATCCTAATTTAACAGAAGAAAACCTTTCGTTAGCTAGCCATTATATTAAGAACTTTGCATTTAATATTGACACTGTTTATAATGAAAGGATTGAAGATTTAAACGCAATTGTTGCCATTGCAAATGATAAGGGATATAAATTAATTTTCAATCTTTTAGGAGAAAACGCAATAGAGGCTGAAAAGTTGGTCGGTAAAGAATTACTCTATCTAATGGAAAATAATAGGTCTTTACTTGTAAACTATTACACAAATAAAGGAGTTATTATGGTGGATAATTTTTATCAAATTCCAGATTCATGTTTTGTAGATAGAAATTGGCCGACAGAACATTACAATTATCAAGGAAAAAAGATAGTCGCAGAAAACATAAAAAAGGCAATTGAGACGAATGGGTTGCATTATTAAAATAGCAGTGGGTATTTGTTTTTTTTTGTCAATTTCGATTGATAATGCAGCACAAGAAAAATACACAATCAGCGGGTATATTAAAGATACAGGAACAGGGGAAGTTTTAATTGGCTCAAGTGTATATATAAAGGAGCTAGAGCAAGGGGTAGCAACAAATGTATATGGCTATTATTCGATTACTGTGGAAAGTGGCGTTTATACTGTTATTGCAAGATATGTTGGTTATGCTGATTTTGAGCAGGCAGTTGCGTTGGATGATGATGTGAGGTTAAATATTGAGTTAATTATTTTATCTGATATAATGGATGAGGTAATAATAGAAGCTGAGGCGGTTGACAATAACACTACGGGAACCCAAATGGGGGAAATTAACCTCAATATGGATCGTGTGAAAACGCTTCCAGCATTTATGGGAGAGGTTGACATCCTTAAAACCGTCCAGTTTTTACCGGGAGTTTCTTCGGGAGGAGAAGGTAATACAGGGTTTTATGTTCGTGGAGGTGGACCAGATCAAAATTTAATACTATTAGATGAAGCTACTGTTTATAATGCTTCTCATTTATTTGGCTTTTTCTCTGTTTTTAATGCGGATGCCATTAAAAATGTGAAAATGAT
>CAWUXI010000060.1:0-16518 GCA_963926405.1 uncultured Flavobacteriales bacterium | reverse complement strand
TACGAACGCTTTACAAGGGTGAATATTTTCCTTATGCACCCTACGAGCACAACTTGTTCAGAACAAAATTTTCGGATCATGTACCGATCTCTTTCAGGTATGTATTAGGAAAGGATATAGATTAATAATTTGCTTCTTTCTTATTTGAAATTAGTAGCTTCCTCCACCTCTAAAACGTCAATCAACTTCTTCAAATCTTACTGGGCTAGGTTCGATAGACTTTTGGCTATTTACTGCAGGTGATTATATAATTATTCAATCAAATTCGTTTGTTTTTTAATTTTTTCTAATGCTTGATGCAGTGCATCAATATCTTTCTGATCAATATAAGCTTGAGTAGAAAATCGTAGATAAACTTGATTGTTAAGCTCCATAATGGGAACTTCAATTTTAAACTCATTGTAAAGAATGGCTTTAAGTCTTTCCGGTGCATCTGTTTTTACCGGACTGCTGCATATTTGACCTAAATAATCATTGGTGACAGGACATATAGGTTTGCCATTGAGAATTGATGCTGTTTTTTCATAATTGCCGAGAACCATTTCCTTGCAGTTATTCGAAACTGACTTCCAAGCATTATTTTTTAAAAATTGAACTGCAGTTGGAATAGTCAAAAATGCTGAATAATCTCTTGTTCCTTGTAATTCATGGTGCTCCGAAAAATTCGAGTTAGAATGATGTCCCCAAGATATTATTAGTGGGTCAAAACGGTTTTTCCATTCGTCATTTATATAAAGAAATGAACAGCCTTTTGGTGTTAGCATCCATTTGTGACAAGCGCCAGTATAAATGTCTGCTTTTAATTTAGAAATATCAAGATCTATATGGGCAGGCGCATGCGCTCCGTCAACAATTGTAACTAAGCCAAGCTCTTTTGCTCGCTCACAAATTTCTTTTACAGGAAGTATTAAAGCTGTTGAACTGGTTATGTGGCTGATAAAAATCGCTTTTGTTTTAGGACTAATATTTTTAAAGAATTCATCAATTATTTGTTCCTTACTAGTCAGTGGCAAAGTGATTTCGCTTTTAACAAACTTTGCGTTGGCTTTTTCACAATAGAACTCCCAAGTTTTTATAAGCGCACCATACTCTAAATTAGATGATAGTATTTCGTCACCTTCTTTAAGGTCAAAACCTTTTGCTATAATGTTGATTGCATAAGAGGGGTTTGTAGTAAATACGATGTTTTGAGCTCTACAATTTATAAAGGTAGCAAGTGCTTCTCTTGATTTTTCAAGATGTTGCATTCCTTCATTTACATAGAAATTAACCGGCTCTTGTTCTAGCTTAAGCTGCCACAATTGATAATTTTCAAAAATAGGCTTTGGGCAAGCACCAAACGACCCATGATTGAGGTGGGTAATATCTTTTGATAGAAGAAATTGTTCTTTCAGGATGTTACTTTGGCTATTTTTCATTTTCTATAATTAAGCGATACAATATAAGGTTATTACAGTAATATTAATTGTTTGTAATTATAAATGAGGATATTTATATATTCAATTTTTTTGATAACCGCTCATAACATTTCCTAATGTTAACAATAGAATCGCAATGCGTTCTATTACATTTGAAAAATTTTTACCAATTCTGAATAATAAAATTTACATAATCTTATTTTTTTTCTTGTCCAATTTTTCATTTGGTCAAGCAAAAACTTTGAAGGCTTCAAGGGCAATTGATAAAATTACTATCGATGGTTTTCCTTCAGAAGAACAATGGAAAACTGCTGAGATTGCAACCGATTTTTTAGAACAAAATCCAACAGAAGGTAATGAGCCTAGGTTTAAAACCAAAGTAAAAGTACTTTACGACAATAGTAATATTTATGTCCTTGGATATTGCTATGATAGCAGCCCTGATAGTATATTAGCGCAACTAGGAGAGCGTGATGATGAGTTAAATTCGGATGTCTTCACATTCTCAATAGATACGTATAATAAAATGTTAGATGCTTTCATATTTTCTGTGGCAGCATCTGGTGTTCAATCGGATTCTAGAATTTCGGATCCTTCTTTTAATGCTGTTTGGGAAAGTGCAGTTCAAATTGTTGCAGATGGTTGGATTGTTGAAATGAGGATACCCTATTATGCAATTCGTTTCCCTAAAGGCGACAAACAAGTTTGGGGAGTTCAGTTTGAAAGGCAGCTCAGAAGAACTAGAACGGATTTACAGTGGTCTTTAGTTCCTAAAGAAGTAGAAACAAAGTTGAATTATTGGGGTAAATTAAGCGGTTTAGATAATATCAAAGCTCCTCTTCGTCTTTCAGTCTCACCTTACATGTCTTCGTTTGCAGACTTCGATAATGGTGAGACTACAGTTGGTTATGGCGCAGGAGCTGACCTTAAACTAGGATTAAACGAAAGTTTTACGCTTGACATGTCTTTACTACCAGACTTTTCTCAAGTACGATCTGATAATATCGTCAAAAATTTAGGGGCTTTTGAAGTTGAATTTGAAGAGCAAAGGCCCTTTTTTCAGGAGGGTGTTGATTTGTTCAATCGTGGAGATTTATTTTATTCCCGGCGAATTGGTGGAACACCTATTCAAAACAATCAAAACCTATGGAATTTAGATTCTACGGAGAGTGTAATCAATAATCCAACAAATACGCGGCTCATTAATGTTGCAAAAATATCTGGAAGGAACAAAAAGGGACTTGGAATTGGAGTGATGAATGCAATTACTGCTTCCAGTAACGCTGTTATTTTAGATGAGGCAACCGGGGAAACACGCGAGATTGAAACCAACCCATTGGTGAACTATAATATCATTTCTTTCGATCAGAATTTAAAAAATAATAGCTCTATCTATTTTATTAATTTAAGCACTATCAGGGCTGGTGAGTATATTGATGCCAATGTCTCGGCTCTAGGGGTAGATCTCATTTCGAAGAATTCAGCATATGCAATAGCTGGAGATTTGAAAGTTTCACAGCGTGATACAAGTTTGCTAGATAATTTCTTGGAAGGTGGCGATGATGATGGATTAAGTTATTTTGTCAATGTGGCAAAAATAAAAGGGAATTTTAAGTATTCTCTATCAAGTGAGAGTAAGTCACCTGGATTTAATCCCAATGATTTAGGTATAAACTTTACTACAAATATTAGAACGCATTCTATTGAACTGGAATATAATAAATACAATCCCTTTTGGATCTTGAACAGAAGTTTTAATCGATTTTCTTTCGATATAGATCAAGATTATTCTACCGGTAAAATACTTAAGAAAAAGTACGAAGGAAGGTACTTTTTCGATTTAAAAAGTTTTAATTCTATTTTCATAAACATGAGTGCTCTGGTAGGAGATGGCATAGATTTATTTGAGTCTAGAATTGCAGGCCAAGAATTTATTACTCCAGAATATTACTATAATGGTATAGGTCTATCCTCAGACTACAGAAAAAGTTTTGCTTTAGATGCGAATATTGGATATGGCAAAGGCTATTTTACGGACTATATTGTTAATCAATATATTGAATTTAATATATCACCAATCATACGTTTTAACGATAAGTTTTCTTTAACTCCTTCATCCAATTATTCGGTTTTGTACAATGGAGCAGGTTTTGCCGGATATTATGAGGGTGCACCTAAGTATGGGGTGAGAGATGTTCGAACCTTAGTGAATATTATAAAAGGAAAATATGTGTTTAGAAACAACTTATCATTGACCCTCAGGGTTCGTCATTATTGGTCCTATGGTGTTTATGATTATTATGGGGATCTCGATGCTAATGGATATATCATTAGAGACGATTCATTTCAGGGAAATTCAGACTTTAACTTTAATGCATTTAACACGGATTTGATATTTGCATGGCAGTTTGCTCCTGGAGGTTTCCTTAATTTAGTTTATAAGAATGCTTTTCAAACTGACGATAACAATACACAATTTACTTATGTCAACAATCTCGGGTCAGTGCTTGATGCCGGGCAAAGAAATACAGTAACCATGAAACTTGTTTACTTCTTTGATACGGTTTCTAGTTATAATAAGTTGTTCAAGCAGAAAAGGAATTAGTTTGAAAAGTTATTGAATAGAACTTAATAGAGATTCTATTCCTTTTTAAGTTTGCTAATGGCGTTGGATATGTTGTTGTTGATTCTAATTTACTTCCCTTTGGAAAGAGTTTAGTTGACTTACGCTTGCAGTAAAGTCCATATAGATTTGTTTAGTCTTTGAATTGGGAAGTTAAAGAGGAAGTGAATAAAAGAATGGAGCTTGCTACAAGTCGTGTTTTCATAACTGTAAGAAAAGCTGCGGAGAATTAGGGATGTAAGAAACAAGTATTAATAATTTATCCTGGAAGTTGTTTTTTTTGGTTTTTTGTTGTTTGAAACATTTATATATATATTTATTACTTATTTATTTAATAACAAGTAGCTAACACGAATAAAAAAATGATGGAAATGCTCTTACTATTTTCCGTAATGATTTGTTTACAATGTAGTTCTTCTGCGCAATCAAAAGTGACTATTAATGATGGTGATTGGTCAGCATATTATGTCAACATGAAGAATACTCCAGAAGCAGTTCAAATGATTAGGTTTGGAGATATCGATAATCTAGGTTTTGGCTTTGATGGTGTCGATCCTTTTACTGAAATTAGCAGTCACACTTATCCTTGGAGTCGGAATCTTAATGATTCTCTAGGATTAGATATGATTATGATAACTAGTGGAGGAAGGCCATCAGATGGATATTCATCCAAATTTAAATACCAACTAAAAAAAGAATATGGTCAAACCTATTTTCCGATAAACTTCCCTTTATCCACAAACCCTGATTTGATTCTTAAGAATATTGTTTTACAAATTTATTTTGATGATGTTCAAGCCTTAGTGCACCAAGTTAAATATAGAGCTTACATAAATAACCAGAGAGCTTCTTTCATGGAGAAGCAAATTAATAAATTGAATCAAAGCGGTCCAAAAGGTCAGTTAGTTAGTTTCGTTGTTCCCAAAAAATTCTATGATGAATTTACGGGTAGTGAATTTAGTTTCTATATGGACAATACTAATTCTCAGAAATGTGAAGGATATGCAATTGACTTTATTAAAATAATGTATAACCCGATTAAAATCCCTGAACCAATTAAAGTAGAGAGAATAATGGATGTTGTTCAAGCTCAGAAAATTGATAGTATTCAAGCTGAAAATAGTATACGTTTAGAACAAGCTAAACAATATGCACAAATGACTATTCTAAATAAATTGTTCTCTGCTATAACAAATATGTTCTTAAATCAAGGCAGCGGAATGCCTTCTCCTACCATCCCTGCAGGAGGGAGTCACAATAGTGGGAATTGATATCTGTAATAAAAAATAGCCTTAAAAACTTTACATGAAGATTATTTATTACTGATTTTAATCCTTTTTAAAATTCCATCCATTGGGCAATTTGAAAACTCTTACATAGAATCAGATATACATGCGTTGCAAGAAAAATTTGTGTATCTATATACATGCGAGGTAATCACAACGAAGCAATTGGGTTTTGTGCGGGGCCAAAAAGTTTAGATAAAATAAAATTTTAATTAGATTCATCATCTTTCCATTTAGGATATGTGAATTTTTTTCAAAAAGACAGTCAATTTTTTGTTAATATTGAATACATTCATTTATTGAGTCCATCCATTTGCGTTCAAATATTCAGTCACAAGACAGATCTTTTTGCCGTTAGAGAGCACCACGGTAATGCCAATATTTATCATGGTGGCAATCCCTAGCCTTATATTAAATAGGTTTAATCAATCAAGAGATTTCTATTATTTTAATAAAGGAACCGATGATCTAAAAAAATTAAATTACATCAATTTAAAAAGAAACCTTACACTATTGTAATATTTCATACTGAAGAATAAATCACTTATTATTTTTTTAAATTGTAACCTTTATATTGTCCTATTTACCTTATCAGACTTTTTATTTTTTTAACTATTTTATTTTAGTAGTTTCGTAATGTTATTGATATTTATACTTTGTTATAATATTAAAAAGATGAATAGAATAATTGCATTCTTAATTGTATTAACTTTTTCTATAAAAGCAGTAGCTACCAATTATTACGTTAATGATGGATCAACTGCAGGAGATGTTTATACTTCCGCTATAGGTAATAACGGTAACCCTGGGACAGCCTTGCTTCCTTTTGCAACATTAACTCATGTTGTAAATACAATAGGATTGGTTAGTGGTGATACTATTTTTATAGACGCTGGGACATATTCGGATATTAATCTTAGTCTTAGTGTTGATAATATATCTATTATTGGAGCTGGAAGCGATTTGACGATTTTCGATAATGCACAGGCAAGTGCAGATGCTAATAGATGGGCAAATATTACAGGCAACAATATTACTATCCAAGGAATAAATATTACTGGATATAATTATGGTTTTGGAGGTGCTTCTGCAATAAATATTTCTGGAGTTTCTGGAGTCCAAATAAATGATGTTCTTACAGACGAAAATAAACCGGGAGGAGGATCTAGTTCAATACTAGTAAGCGGAGGTTCTCAAGTCGATTTTCAAGATGGTGGAGCAAATTGTAACACAGCTGTCTCCGTAGCTGGGGGTGGAGTGAATGTTGAAGGTTCGGGAAATACAGTTACCTTCGATAACTACTCTTTCTCTAATAATTCAAAAAGTTGGCAAGGCGGATCTGGATTATATGTAGCCGGAGATAATACAACAACCGTTACGGTTACAAACTCCATCTTTGCAGATAATACGAATAGCAGTAGTTCTGGAGGTGCGGGTGTTTTTGTATCAGGTTCGAATCTAATAATAAAAAATACTTGCTTTACGGATAACACCTATTCCTATACAGGAGGACCCGCTTATGGCGGAGCTATAAGTGTAGCTCGAGGAGCAACATTATCTTTAAATAATTGTTCTTTTTCTGGTAATTCTACTTCAACCAGTGGCAAAGGTGGAGCTATTTCCATAAATACCAGTTTTTCAGGTTCTGGTTCTGCAGCTGTGGTAAATATAGATACATGTTCATTTTCTGGTAATTCTGCTTCAAGTGAAGGAAATGACTTATATGCTCGCGTAGGAAATAGTAATCCTGCTGCAATGAATGTAAACGAATGCACATGGTCCTTTACAGCTCTTGACATTAGAGAGGCTAATTCAGCTACAATTAACATTCAAAATTCCGGAAATCCATCTGCAACTGGAGCAGGAATTAATTTTATTAATACAGTTCCTGCAACCGCAACTCCGGTTACAAATTGCCCAGTATTGGTTGGGTCATGCTATTCGTTGCCATGCACGAATGCTACTCCAAACGGAAGTGCAGCTCAATTATTTTGCTCGAGTGATTTACCAACAATTGCTGATTTAGCAATAACTGGTGGAGCAACTATTGTTTGGTACAATTCATCAATATTAGGAAGTGCTTATGTATCTACAGATCCATTAATAAACGGAACAAGTTATTGGGCTGCTGATGAAACAGCTGGTTGTGATACAAGCATTAGATTTGAAGTTATAGTAACAATTAATGATACAATTGCCCCAAGTGGATTAGCTACACAAGAATATTGTATATCAGACAATGCAACTCCAACAGTTGCTGACTTGATTGCAACTGGAAATAATATTCAATGGTATGACGCTCTAGGGAATCTATTGTCGTCAGGGGATTTATTAATAGGTGGAGATGTTTATAGTGCTTCTCAAGAAAGTGGTTTAACTGGATGTGAAAGTTCAGCAACATTAGATGTTTTAGTCTCAATCAATGATACAATTGCCCCAAGTGGAAATAACGCACAATCATTTTGTTTAGATGCAAATCCCTTGGTTTCTGATCTTTCTGCTTTAGGGAATGGAGTGTTATGGTATTCTGACATTGTAAATTCCAATCTCCTAAGTTCAAATGAACTATTAATTGATGGTAATACATATTATGCAACCCAAACAAATATTATAGATGGATGTGAAAGTTCAACATCATTAGCAATTGTGGTTACATTAAGTGACCCATTATTGGATACCACAAATATTGTAATGACACAATCAGCATGTGGGAACAGTGACGGTTTAATTACTGGTGTTTTGGTTTCTGGAGGGCAGCCTATTTATACTTGGCAATGGTCAAATTCAACGGGAATAGTTTCAAATAGTCAAGATATAACCAATGCTGCGGCGGGTTCTTATACAGTTCTAGTGACTGATGCGCTAGGATGTCAAGATTCCGTTCAGGCTATGATCATTAGTGATAATGAAGTGCCGATTATTAATGTTTCCTCTTCTACAGTGATTAATGAGACTTGTAGTGACGCCAATGGCAGTATTGCGGATATTGTTGTTTCTGGAGGCAGCGGCTTACTTGCGTTTGAATGGTCAGATGGCGCGTCTGTTGTATCAACCGATTTAATTCTTGATTCTATAACTAATGGTGATTATTCGCTAACAGTAACTGATGCAAATGGATGTTTTTCAACCGCTGGTCCATTTGCCATTACAGATTTGGAAGGGCCATCTTTGGATTTAAATTCTTTAGTTGTGGAAGATGCCAGTTGTAATGAAGCAAATGGGAGCATAACAGGATTAGTTGTTAATGGAGGTAATGGGACCTTGCAAATAGACTGGTCTATTGGAAGTTCATCTATTGGAAACACATTGGATATTAATAATTTATTGGCAGGACCTTATTTATTAGTTGTGACAGATACAAATAATTGTATAGTAACTATAGATACTACTTTAATTTCTGATCCAGTTGCTAATGTAATGGCTGAAGATGATTATGCGACTGCAGATCCATCGACAGAGGTGTTAATTGTAATTGACACAAATGATGTTGGAGATGCCACAACAATTCAGATTATAAGCGGGCCCCATAACGGTACGGCTTCTGTTGATTTGAGTGGAAATTTAACGTATATACCCGATGATGGGTTTTCCGGAATAGATAGCCTTGTTTATACTATATGCGATGAATTTTGTTCATTAGCATGTGATAATGCAACAGTTTATATAACTGTAGAGAATTTAGTTCCTATTCATATTCCCAATGGATTTTCTCCAAACACAGATGGATTTAACGATACATTTGTAATTGAAGGATTGGAGCAATATCCAAATAACCAAATCATTATATTCAATAGATGGGGTGATGAGGTTTTTAGCGCTGAACCATATTTAAATGATTGGGTTGGAACAACTACGAATGATAAATTGAAAATAATAGGAGACCAAGTGACTGAAGGAACCTACTATTAT
The DNA here is from genome assembly GCA_963926405.1 of uncultured Flavobacteriales bacterium. Taxonomy (GTDB): domain Bacteria; phylum Bacteroidota; class Bacteroidia; order Flavobacteriales_D; family Parvicellaceae; genus CALSMU01. The sequence goes on along the minus strand of CAWUXI010000060.1, from coordinate 7,282 downwards.
ATTTTAGATCTTCATGTTGAAGAAATTGCACCATTCAATGGGTTTATTGAATTGAGAAGGAATTAAGAATTGTTATGATGAAAAAGACATTACTCAGTATAGCATTCATTATAAGTGCCGTTGTTGGTTTTTCACAAAACCAATATCATATTAGCCAAAATATGATGTATCAACCATTTATAAACCCATCAGTAATTGGAAGTTATTCTAATTTAAATGGGGCATTGTTTTATAAAAATCAATGGACTGGTTTTGAAGGGGCTCCTGAAATAGCTGGTTTTAGTGTAAATTCTTCGATAAAAAATAGTAATCATTCTGTTGGTTTAACGTTGATAAATGATAAAATTGGGATAAGCAACATTAAAGACTTATCTATAGCATATTCATACAAACTAAAATTTAATGATAAGAATTATTTGACTTTAGGTCTTGCTGGAACAATGATTTTGATGCAATCAAATCTTGGGCAATTGGACATCATTCAGGCGGGTGATCCAATTTTTCAATCGGACACAAAGACATTTGCAATGCCAAATGCTAAGTTTGGTGCATATTATTTTAGAAATAACTTTTATTTTGGATTTGCTGTTCCAAATATTTTGAAAAATAAAATTGAAACATCTGGAACGGCAACGGGAATTACAAATTTTGATGCGGCAAACATCCATTACTACTTGCATAGTGGATACCAATTAGATATAAATGAAATGTGGAAGGCGAATACCTCTGTTTTATTTAAACAAGTTTCAGGAGCGCCCCTTCAAATAGGGTTAAATGGTCAAGTTGTTTACAAAGATTTAATCGGTGCTGGATTGTCGTATAGAACAAGTAAGGAGTTAGTATCCATGTTAAATTATCGTATTAACCCCCAGTTAAAATTAGGATATGCATATGACTATAACTTGGGTCAAATAGGTACATATTCCAATGGAACACATGAAATAATTTTATTATTTGAGTTTATTAAAGACAATGCTGTTCCAATCATTGAAGTGCCAAGATTTTAAATATGCGCATGAAGAATTTATATATTACTTGTCTATTATTAACGGCATTAACTGGCGTTAGTCAAGATAAAAACTGGTTAGAAGAAGGTGACTTTAATATGGATCATCATTTCTATAAAGAGGCACTTGTCTCTTATGATAATGCTTTAAAAATAGATGTAGATTCTTCCAGAAAATTGCATGCTCAATCGCAAAAAGCTTTAGCTTATTACAGGTTGTTTGATTATGAAAATGCTGAGAAACAATATGCTATTATTTTAAAGGATGTGGTGATTGAAAACCCTGAGGCATGGTTGCAATATGCCCATATACTTAGGAATAATGAGAAATACGATGAGGCGATTGATGCTTACGAAACCTATGGCTCTTATTCGGGCAAATATTCGGTTATTGATTATTATGAAAAAGCATGCAGTTGGGCAATGGAGCATAAAGATTCCATTCAAAATTACCACGTTTATTTAACGAATTTAGAAACTGGTGGCAGAAGTTTAGGTGTGGGGTATTTTAAAAATGGCTTGGTTTATAGTAAGTCTCAATCAGAGGATTTTGATATTAAGACCACATTCTACGATATTTCATTCGCAGAGAAAGAAAATGATTCTGTTTTTAAAAATTCTGTAGCCTATCAGGGTGAATTGAATCGATCATTTTATGAAGGTGCTCCTTCTTTTACGGCTGATCAACAAACAATGTATTACACTGGAAATGCATCTGAGAGGGTTAAATATAAAGAGCGAAAGAGAAAGAAGAAAGGGTATGAAATTAGCTCAGAAGGAGTTAATATTCTTAAGGTTTACCAAGTTTCATTATCGGATTCAGGCTGGGTAAACAGAAAGGAATTGCCCTTTAATAGTAACGAGTACAGTTGTACACATCCAAGTATATCAGGAGATGGAAGTGCATTGTATTTTGTTTCGAATATGGAAGGAGGATACGGAGGTTATGATTTGTACGTTAGTTACAAAACAGATACATCATGGTCAAAACCTAAAAACTTGGGTCCTTCAGTTAATACAGCTTCCAATGAAATGACACCATTTAGTATAGAAAATACAATCTATTTTTCCTCAAAAGGAAACATGGGATACGGAGGAGCTGATATTTTTAAAGCTCTTTTTAACAATGGGGAATTAGTCAGTGTTAAGAATATCGGAAAGCCATTTAACACAAGTAAGGATGATTTTGCTTTTGTAATGCATGAAGATAAAGAACATGGCTATTTATCTTCAAATCGAGCAGGAAAGCATGGGTATGACCATATATATGGCTTTGAAAAATTTGAGATTATTTACCCAGATACGATAAGAGGAATTGCAATGAATAGAATTACTGGAATTCCTATTCGAGGTGTTAAAGTGACTATAGAACCAGACTTAGAAAATGTATTTCAGAAAATAGAAGAAACGGATCAAGGTGGTAAAATTGAATTAATACTTCCAAAAGGTGAAGAATTTTTAGTTACTTTTTATGCAGAAGGATTTGAAGCAAAAGAGATAATGATACCTGCCACCGATAGGGAAGATATTATAGCTCGCTTTGGAAATCTAGAATTAATTCCAGTTGCGAAAAAGGATAAGATTATTACTATTGACAAAATTTATTTTGACTATGACAAAGCAACGATTAGGGATGAATCCTTACCTGCTTTGGAGAAGATTCTTGAATATTTAAATTATCATAGCAAAATTACCGTTGAATTAAGCGCGCATACGGATGCAAGAGGAAGTGACTCATATAATAGGAGATTATCACAAAAAAGAGCCGAGTCCACAGTCAAATGGCTGATAGATCATGGAATTGAAGTTTCTCGTTTGTTGCCAAAAGGATACGGCGAATCAAAGCTGATAAATAACTGTAAAAATGGAGTGAAATGCTCCGACGAAGAGCATATGAAGAATAGAAGAGTGGAGCTAAAAGTTCTTTAGTTTAGCTCAACTATTTTTCCCTCAAATGAGTGCGTTGAGTCTCCACCATTTAGTATTTCTAATACATTATATTCAATATTCCTTATATTTGAAAAAATAAAAGGTCTGATTATGGTAAAGTATGCTTTATTTGAGTTGATAAAGTCGATGACGATGTCAGAAAAAAGGTATTTTAAGATATACTCTTCCAAACATGTTATTGGTCAAAACAATGATTATGTTATGCTTTTCGATTTCATTGATAATTCACAGCGTTACGATGAGAATATATTACAACAGCAATCATTTGTAAAAAATTTATCCGCTGAAAAGAATTACTTATACAATTTAATACTTAAAGCATTGAATGCTTTTCATGCTTCGTTTAATTCAAAAACCCAAATATATCAATTGCTTGAAAGCATCGAAATCCTTTACCATAAAGGACTATATCAACAATCTTTAAAATTGGTTAAAAGAGCTTCAAAAATTGCAGTAGAAAGCGAGTTATTTACACACTCTTTAGTGTTGAATGAAATAAAAACGGAGTTATTATCCAAACAGTTTCTTTACGAAGAAGCTTCATTAAATATTGCTAAAGCAAATGAGTTGTTAGATACAATGGCGAACTTTAATTCTATTCAAGAAATCACCACTGATAGTTATGATCAGCAAGTTAAAATGGGTCTATCAAGATCGAATGATGATTCTAATTTGCTTGAAACGTTTGTGAAGAACAAGAAAATTAACAATGCTAAATACTCAATGAGTAATCGTGCACTGATGTATATTAATGGATTGAATTTAACATATGCTTATTTTATAGGAGATAAAGTCCAAACTTTAAAATATTCTAGATTAATGACCGAGTTGTATGAGGAGAAACCATACATAATTGAATATTCTACAATAGGCTATGTTTCTTCGTTATATAATTTAGCAAATGCATATCTTGATAATGACCTCGAATCAGAAGCTTTGAAGGTGCTGGATAAATTGGAGCGATCCAAAGATAAATTTGGAATTCCAACTTCTTACAATATTAGCGCACGCGTATTTTTCTACAGTAATAATATCCGGTTAGCGTTATACTTAAATCATGATAGGTATAAAGAGTCAATGGTTCTCATTGAAAATAATCAGGCAAGTTTAGAAAAGTTTAAACCATATGTGGTAAAGCCTCAATTATATGAATACTACTTTTTAGTTGCTAAATATTATATAGTTTCAGGGGAATATAAAAACGCCCTTAAATTCACCAATTTAATACTGAATGATACCGACTTTAAGCTTAGAGATGATCTACTATCAGTTGTCAAACTGATGAATATATTAATCCAATTTGAGCTGAACAGAGACTTTTCGATTGAATACTTAACAAAGAATACGTTGAACTACTTCAAAAAGAAGAAGCGATTATATAAGGTTGAAAACGAGTTAATCAAATTCATGAGTTTTCAAGAAAAAATAGATGGCATAAAGGATAGGATGAATGAGTTGAAACAATTACGGAATGCTATGAAAGAGTTTAAAAAGGATAAATATGAAAGTATTCCTTTTAAATTGTTTGATTTCGAATATTGGGCATATGCCAAAATTCAAAACAAACTCATTTGTGATTCGATTTTACCTAATTAAATTTACGTGTCCTGTTTTATCCTTTAGTCCAGCAACATTAGCTTCTTTATATTTTATTCTCCATATATAAGTGTCTTGTTGGGCTTGTGTTCCGTTTATTGTCCCATTCCAGTAATCTTCAATGCTAAGGGTATGAAAGATAATCTCACCCCATCGATTAAAAATCCACATTTCATAATTTTCTATTAAACCTTCTGACACGACAGGACCAAAGAAGTCGTTAACCCCATTTCCATCTGGACTAAAAGTATTTGGAACATATAGGTTAAACACATCTGCAATCAATATTGTATCGCAAAATGTATTTTCACATTGATACGTATTGGCGATCACCAAACATATTTCATAGTTTCCGCTTAACCCATTAAATTCGTAAAATGGATTTAACTCATTAGAAAATTCAGTTCCATTGACGGTCCATGAATTAGTACTAATTCCAACAGACTCATTGGTGAAGTTTACAAGAGAGTTATAGGTATTAGGGAAGTCGGGCAAGAAAGTAAATCCTGCTTGCGGGTATTCTTCTACACAAACAATTGATTGAAACGTTTCTGTATTACTGCAGCCAGACAAAGATTCTGTAGTTAATGTAGCGTCAAAACATCCCGGTGTATTAAATGTAATAAATGGATTGCATAGGTTACTCATTTCTCCATTAGAAAAAGACCAATTACAGTTTCCGTTAGTGTTGACAGTGCTATTTATAAACTCCGCGGTAAGAGGGTAGCAGCCATTAATATAATTCGCACTGATTATGGTGTTTGGCAGCGCATTAACTAATATTTCAATGTCTAGACTTACAGCGGGTGTGCCGCAATTATCAGTTAACTGAACAGTATAGGTAACAGAGTTTTGGGGAGAAATAGTTATGTTATTTCCAAAATCCGTCCAACCTGAGCCGTCATTGTTAGTCCAGTTATAGTTTAGGTTATTGTTTCCTCCAAACCCATTCGTTGTTAAAACGATACTTTCACCTTCACATATCGAATCAAGAATGCTGCCCTGAATAGATAATGGATCAAATAATGAGACTGAGATTTGATTCGTATCAGATGAACAATTATTTCCGTCCAAAGCATAAACAGAAATAATACTATCATTAACGGTAGTTATATTAATTACGGAATTATCTATATTGTTATTCCAATAATATTCGTACCCGGGTGTTCCTCCCTGAGCAGTTCCAAATAGTGATACGTTACTGCCAATACATATTGTTGTATCGTTCGAATTGGCAATTAATACGGGTGTTGGCTCTGCGATCATTATTATTGAATCAATAATACATCCATTGTCCTCAATGGAAACCGCAACACTTCCTCCACATAGATTAGCTTCAAACGAGTTCCCGGAAGAAAGACCTCCATTAAAACTGTATTGAGAGGCGTTAGCAGAATATATGGATATTGAAGCGTCACAAATACTATTGCAGGATATTGGTGTTAAAATAATGGAATCATAGCTAAGATTACTAGGATAAAGCTCCGGGGAAGTAGATATAGAACAATTATTGTCATCTGTAATATCAATATTATAAACATCTCCTATGTTCAGATTAGCAATAGAAATATTACCTCCACTATTCGCTAGGGTAGTTGAGGAAAGAGTACCATCCCCCTGATTGGTAATGTTGTAATTGCCTGTAAAAAATTCCGGATATCCTCCTGAAATTGTATAAACACCTGAGCTTGATATGCAATCCTGGGAGTTAGGAGCTATGATGTCATTTAAAAATGTTATAACTATTTCCGAACCTACGTCATAACAATTATCTCCGTTGTTATCTATCGAAGGCAGTGTTGCGTCATCAAGTGTTACCGGATAAATATAAATTGTTTGATTTGGGTTATTTATGAAAGGAGGAGTATATGACCCATCGTTTGTTAAGGTTAAGCTAGCATTTGGTCCTGTACCAATTAAGAATTCTATAAAATCGGGATCAGCACTGCTAGGAAATGTTCCAGGCATTGGAGAACTGTATACGGCATATCCAAATGCTTCGTTTGCGCCAACTCCGGGTAATGAATAAGTTAAGTTTTCTAAGTTGATGGATTCGTTCCAGCATAAAACAAAATCGTTGTTGCTGGGGTCGCTAGTTTGAGCAGATGTTGCTCCTACGTCTGCACCGCAACAGATGTTTACCGCAATGTTGGCTCCTATGGAACTTATAGCACAAGATGTTCCAAATATTCCAGACCATGGATTTCCGACTATTAATCCTAATCCAATAAGTGTTTCTGAATTCTCATAATTAACTGAATATGCTGTATAAGTTCCATTGGTTAAATCACCAATAATAGAAGTTGTGGTGTAATTTACACTTCCGGTAGTTGGATCTAAATTGGAAACGAATAAAATATTGCCAGTTACATCATCCACCACAATAATAACTTCTTCATAATTGGTTGTAGAATTAAAATCAGTATTCATAGCAATAATAATGTCATTTGCTGAATCCTCGCATAAAGTTAAAATACTGGTATTACAAACAGTAATTTGAAGAGCCGCTGAAAATATTCCACAACCATCGTTTATTTGACTTATTTCTGCGCCTATAATTGGTAGAGTAGAGGGTGGATTAGCTATTTCATAATTGAAAGCGTAAGCATTGTATAAGCCAAAGTTTTGAGTTCCAAAATCTCCAGTAGGACTAGTTGCAACTATTGTCCCATTTTCATTTACCAATAAATACAATTGTGTATACCCTGCTGAATTGTTGTGGTTTCCTGC
>CAWUXI010000059.1:0-9658 GCA_963926405.1 uncultured Flavobacteriales bacterium | reverse complement strand
TTGTCAATTGGTAATATTGGACTGACAGGTTATAATCTATTGTTTAATATAGAAGAGTACGCGACTTTTTCTCCTAGCCTAATTATAGGTAACAAACAATATTTACCTAAGCATTTTGATGTAAAAAAGCCTTATACAGAGTTAACCTATATTCTTGGGTCAAAAGAAGAGCAAGTATTGAGGGTTCTCCATACGCAGAATATCTCTCAATTGGCTAATTTTTCTTTTGGGTTTGATAAAATAAAATCGAAGGGGTTCTATAATAACCAAGCTTCTAGTAATAATCATTTATATGCAAATACATGGTTTAAAACAAAAAATGATCGGCACAAAATAAGCTTGAATATTGATCATGAGAGAATATTCAATGAGCATAATGGAGGGGTGCTATATGATACCCTATTTGAACAAGATATTTTGTTAAATAGAAATAGAGAGTTGATGGCTGTTAACCTTTCATTTGCTTCATCTACAATTAATAGAACAAACCTTCAGCTTGAACAACAATTTCAATTTTCACAATCTTTTGATTCGCTAAACAATGGGTTTTCACATTCTATATATACGAGAGCCTCTGGATTTAAAAATGCCCGTATATTTAAAGATTCATCATTAAATATGAGCTATTATAATCAAATACTAATTGACTCATTAATCACGAATGATATAATTAAATACGAGGGAATTAAGGGAATAGCCGGATATCATTTCAATAAACGCAAAGGAAAGGATAATTTAAAATTATCAACTTTTATGAAATGGCAAACACTTAACTATAAGCAACACCTAATTGACAGTACAGTAACATCTTTAAGCGTTGGAACTAATTTTCAATTCAAAAAAAAGAAGTTCCGTTTACAGTTGGATGGAAATTATTATTTGAATGGATATCGAAAAAAGGATATTGATTTTAAAGGAAGTATAAACTATGACTTTACTAAAGTCTGGTCTTGTGGAATAAGAGGCTCATACCAAAGCATTTCTCCATCGTTAGATATAATCTCATATTATGGAAACAATATCTCCTGGGAAAATACATTTTCTACAACGGACTATTTAAGTGTATCAGGAAGTTTGATTTCCGAAAAACACAATGTAGATTTGCTTGTATCATATAATGATGTATTCGATCCTATCTATTTTAACTTTATTGGCGAACCGCAGCAGATAGATGGAGTTTCGCAAGTTATTCAGTTTTCAGCTCGAAAAGAATTTGATGCAAAGAAATGGTCGATAATTCCCAAAATGGTTTACCAGTATAATGGTGGTTACAATGTATATAGATTGCCAGAATATTATGCAGATTTAACAATTGCTTATAAGGCTAAAATGTATAAAAACAACTTAAATGTTTTTATTGGTGCTGACGTAGTTTATTATGCTCCAACGCAGATGATGTCGTTTATGCCAATGGTGAATCAATATAATTTAGATGATATTAAAATGGCAGGTAATTATCCTTTTATTGATGTTTTCCTTAATGCAAGAATAAAAACGGTTCGTTTTTTTGTAAAAGTAACTCATGTCAATTCCGGGCTGTTTGGGTTTAAATATTACGGAGCAAATAATTACCCACTGAAAGATAGAACAATTCAATTTGGTTTAAATTGGGTTTTTATTAACTAAATTCTACTCGTTTAGCTTTACGAAAGTCATGTTGAATTTCATAAAAAAGTATCCTTAGTTGCAAATGAAGAGCAGCAAGGAGGTTGTTCTGTTTATAGTAATTTCGATTTATGCGTGTTTGCTCAATTTACAGATATCAATTATACAGGGAATAAACAGGTGTTAACCAAATTTGAATTAGCTAATTTTCTGGTTGTGGATCAATAACAAAATCAAAATATTTATTGTATGAATGGAGGTCAAGACCCTCCTTTTCTGTATTTTAGATAAAATATTTTTAGATGATTAAGAAAATTTCTTCATACAATGAATACAAAACCAACTATATAAAAAGTGTTGATAATCCAGAAGGATACTGGGAATCAATTGCTGAAACGTTTACTTGGAAAAAGAAATGGGATTCAGTATTGCAATGGGAATTTGATTCACCCTCAGTCAAATGGTTTGAAGGGGGACAACTAAATATTACAGAGAATTGCCTGGATAGACATTTAGATAAAAGAGGTGATAAAGTAGCTATACTATGGGAACCAAATGACCCCAATGAAGAAGCTATTAAAATCACTTATAATCAATTACATGAAAAAGTTTGCCAAGCAGCAAACATGCTTAAAAATAATGGTATTCAAAAAGGAGATCGGGTTTGTTTATATATGCCGATGGTTCCAGAATTGGCAATTGCAGTTTTGGCCTGTGCTCGAATTGGAGCCATTCATTCGGTTGTCTTTGCTGGTTTTTCCGCTAAAGCTTTAGCAGACAGAATTAATGATGCAGATTGTAAAGTTCTATTAACAGCTGATTTTGGGTTAAGAGGGTCAAAGAAAACACCTCTAAAAGAGATTACTGACGAAGCATTAAAATCTTGTTCAACTCTAGAAACATGTATTGTTTACAAAAGAACAGATGTTGATGTAAATATGAAGCCTCAACGAGATGTTTGGTGGCACGATGAAATGAACAATGCCGATTTAGACTGTGATGCCACAACAATGAATTCTGAAGACGAGTTGTTTATTCTTTATACCTCGGGTTCTACTGGAAGCCCAAAAGGAGTAGTGCATACAACTGCTGGATATATGGCTTACACGGAATATTCATTTAGAAATGTTTTCCAATATGAAGAAGAAGATATTTATTGGTGCACAGCAGATATTGGTTGGATAACAGGTCATTCGTATATTATTTATGGACCTTTATTGGCTGGAGCAACAACTGTAATGTTTGAAGGTATTCCAACCTATCCAGATGCTGGACGTTTCTGGGAAGTTGTGGAGAAACATAAAATAACATTATTTTATACAGCACCTACTGCTATTCGAGCATTACAAGCTTGTGGGCTGGAGTTAATAGAAAAATATGATCTTAGTTCATTGCGTGTTTTAGGTTCAGTAGGGGAACCAATAAATGAGGAAGCATGGCATTGGTACCATAAAAACATTGGAAAAGAAAGATGCCCCATTGTAGATACCTGGTGGCAAACAGAAACTGGCGGGATTATGATTTCTCCATTAGCAGGAATTACGCCATTAAAACCAACTTTTGCCACGCTTCCTTTACCTGGAATTCAACCTTGTTTGGTAGATGCGGAAGGTAAAGAGATAATTGGGGATGATGTTTCAGGAAACCTTTGTATAAAATTCCCTTGGCCATCAATGATTCGAACTATTTGGGGAGATCATAAAAGGTGTAAACAGACGTATTTCTCCACCTACGAAGGCATGTACTTTACTGGAGATGGTTGTCGCAGAGATAAGGATGGAATGTACCGAATAACAGGAAGGGTTGACGACGTTATGAATGTTTCTGGTCATAGAATTGGCACTGCTGAAGTAGAGTGTGCCATCAATACACACCCAAATGTAATCGAATCAGCTGTAGTAGGCTATCCTCATGACATTAAAGGTCAAGGGATTTATGCTTATGTTATTTGTGATTCAGAAATGGATATTGAAGCGGAAAGAAAAGCAATAGTAAAACAAGTTATCAAGGAAATTGGACCTATAGCTAAGCCTGATAAAATTCAAATTGTTAGTGGGTTACCTAAAACGCGTTCAGGGAAAATAATGAGAAGAATTCTTCGAAAAATTGCAGAGGGAGATTTTTCAAACTTTGGAGATACTTCTACTTTGTTAGATCCTTCGGTAGTGGATGAAATTAAAAAAGGAGCGTTGTAATATTTACAGTATTTTTGAAAAAATAATTTTATGAATCAAATAGTAAAATATATCGGGATAGCAATATTGGGAATTATCATCTTAACATCTTGTGGTGAAAACGGCTTAACTGATAATGATACAGAGATTACCCAACTAGTTGCAGACATTACCCAGCTGACAGATGAACAATATCCAGATAATAATGATATTGAAAGCCGGAGTGAATTGTGGAATGTATATGAGCACGCTAAAGTAGAGGTTCTGAGAAGCAGTGAAAATGACTTTACATTAGTTTTTTTTCCAACAAATGATAAAAGTGATACTATTTTTATAGAGCATATTAACTTATTAGCTTGGATTCCAACGATTCCCACTCATGCCGCAAAAGATCAATATTTAGAGCATATTGGAATTATTAATGCAGAATGGAATAGACAGCAAGTCCGATTTGATAAAGGTTCTTTTAGAGTGTCTATGGATAATGAAGAAGGAGCAAAAACGGTTAGAATTGATTTAGCCAGAAATTGTTTAAACGCCTATGCCTGGGAAATTGCTACTTATACTGAAGAGGAAGGAAAGCAAAAATCGATGTACCATGGCTGGTTCGATTTTCCAAAAGCAATGTATCGAGAATTATTTGATGAGGTAAATAAAGGACTACTAACATTTGCAGAGTACAAACATCACCTAGAGGGATACACGCATCCAAGAAAGGAATTTGTGAATTTAGATGTTCTTAGAACTGTAGTTAAGGAATACGAAGTTGCATTCGAGGATTTTAGACATGATTTTTACCCAATGACAGGAGCTAGAAAATCAAAATACAAGAATATTGTTTATCCGAAAAACCCAACTTCAATTCAACAAATGTTGAATGATTCAACATGTTACTCTACTTTTCAATGGCCTGGTAGATACGACACTAAGGATCCTCGTGCTTCTACGTTAAGTATGTTAGGTATTCCTAAAAAAGTAATAATTAGAGAAACGACATCTAATAATACAGCAAAAGAAAAATGCTATGAGTTTGATGTTACGTATGCTCGTAATACAGATACAACCTATTTGACCAGAATAGTTATTGGGGGAGTTCGTAAATCGGACTTGAAACAATTAGCGTTAATGGACTATAATGATGGTTTTAAAATGCCAATGGGAATAGGCAACCATCCCTTTTATGAAAAACAAGAAAAAGCGCAAGAAAATACAAGTAAAGAAAACCCTTATTATGGCTTCGTTATAGACTCTGCAGGGAAATGGGTGGATAGTCACTTTTTTGGAATAGATGGGCCCTTATTTCACTTGGACATAGATGATGAAGATGTATTACACTATTGGGTTATGTCTTTCGAACGTCACGCTATGGTGGCGCATTTGACATTTAACTTGAATGAAGAAACAATTGTTGTAGATCCTGATTTAGGATTATAGAGATTAAACAATAATCTACAATACGCCTTATCCGACAATAGGCGACTGTTTTATTATTTAAGTCAACTTTTTTAAGACAAGACAAATTGTTTTAATTAATCCATTAGTGATTCTTTGCTAATGGCTTAATTTTTGTAAACTATTTTTTATAATCAGTTATACAAGAAAACTCGCCTATGAAAATCATCACTCTACTTTTACTATTTACTCCTCTATGGCATGTTGCTCAAAAGAATAGATCAACCACTATACATGCCAATTTGAGTTTTGATTATTTTAAAAAGGATTTATCCAATGTTGTTAAAAGCGAAATTGATAGTATTTGGGATATAATGGAAAATGGATCTGAAGCAGAGTTGCATTTATTGTCGAAAGAGGAAAAAAAGAAACTATCTAACGATCATAAATTTAAGCTTACAATAATTCGATCAGATAGTGTTCTAGCTTATTTACATCGAAAAAGAATTACCCCAAAAAACACTCAGCTTAAAACGAAATATTTTGAGGACTCTCATAAAAAACAGAGCACCGCTAGCAATGCTTCTTATAGGGATATAACTCAGAGAAAAGGAGAGGTCTCCGTTGTGGTGGAGAAAGAGACTTCTTCGCGTAAATATTTTCATCAAAGTGAAACGTCATTGCTCTCCTCTACTTGTAATGAGTTTAAAATTTATCCAGATACAGAGCAAGTTATTTATGGAAATCAAGGAACAGTTGTTCGATTTCCAGCCAATTGTTTCTCAATTCAAGGATTAGGTGCCGTAAATGAAATTGAAATAACACTTTGTGAGTATTATACGCTGGAAGATCTATTACTTTCTGGTCTAACTACCGCAAGTGCGGATAGAATAATAGAGACAGGAGGTACAATTTATATTGAAGCGAGATATAAAAATAAGATTATCCATTTAAAAACAGATCATCCAATAGAAATATTTTTCCCGAGTGAAACGGATGAATTAAAAAATGGGATGAAACCATTTGAAGGAAAAAGCAGGGACGGATTAATTGATTGGGATATAGAAGTCAATGGTAATGTTAAGAAAATAAAAGAAGGTACTCAGTTATTTGTAGAGGAGCAAGATGTTGAAGATAGTTCAAATTGGGAAGGCGAAGAATGGTCGGAAGAAGGTTACTATTCAGAAGCAGACGGCTACTTAATGAAAGTAGGTAAAATGGGATTCATTAACTGTGATCGATTTTATGATTTCCCTATAAAGACAGATTTAATTGTATCTGTAGATAGTGATGTTAAGATGAGTTATCGCCTGGTATTTAAAGACATAAAATCAGTGCTACCTGGTTACGAATATTCACCAGAAGGGTCTATGAAATTTCCCAACTTACCAAAAGGGAAGGAAGCAATTGTAATTGCTTATTCTATTTCTAAAAAGACAAAAGAGGCACAGTTTGCATACTCATTAGTAAGATTAGGAGATGAGAAGAAAATTCAATTGACCCCGAAAAAAATGAGTATATCAGATCTACAGAGAGAATTATCAAGATTATTTTAATTAAGTCATCTAAAATGATTTCCACCTTCTGGTTAATATAATTTATTAAGGGCTTTTATATTAAGGTAGTATAAATATCTTTGCACTAATGAATTCAGAATTCAACCCAAACAAAGTTGTTGGAATTTTAGGAGGAGGACAACTAGGAAGGATGCTATATCAAGCATCTATTAATCTTGATGTACATTTAAAGTTTCTTGACCCAGATGCAAATGCTCCATGTTGCAAGTATGACTTTAAACAAGGAGATTTAAATAATGCCGCTGATGTTTTCGATTTTGGAAAGAACTGCGATATCGTAACAATTGAAATTGAGTATGTTTCTGTAGAAGGTTTGAGAAAGCTTGAAGCGGCTGGAGTAAAGGTGTTTCCCTCTCCTGATTTGATTGAAATGGTTCAGGACAAGGGTGTTCAGAAAGAATTTTATTTGAAAAATAATATTCCAACTTCAGATTTCGAACTTTTCGAATCTGAATCGAAAATTAACTGGCCTATTCCATTTGTTCAAAAATTACGAAAAGGCGGCTATGATGGAAAAGGGGTATCTGTTATAAATAGAGAGGATAAATTAGAGAGTTTATTACCAGGACCTTCTTTGGTTGAAAAGTTGGTTTCTTTTGAAATGGAAGTTTCAGTTATTGTAGCAAGAAATGAAAATGGTGATGTGAAAACCTTCCCTATGGTTGCAATGGATTTTGATCCTGAAGCTAACCTTGTAGAGTTTTTATACTCTCCTTCAGGTTATTCCAAAGAAATTGAAGACGAAGGTGCGTTGATAGCAACATCAATCGCTGAAAAAGCTGATTTAATTGGTGTTTTGGCAGTAGAGATGTTTTTGACAAAAACCGGTGAAATATTGGTAAATGAAGTTGCTCCTAGGCCTCATAATAGTGGTCATCAGACAATTGAGGGGAATATTACTTCTCAATATGAACAACATTTACGCTCAATTCTAAACTTACCATTAGGTAATACAGATATTATCATGCCTTCTGTAATGTTAAACTTATTAGGAGATAAAAATAGTTCTGGAAAAGCAGCCTATCCTGGGATGACAGAAGTTTTAGGAATGAAGGGAGTATACCCTCACATTTACGGTAAGGCTATTTCAAAACCTTTTAGAAAAATGGGACATATTACGGTATTGAATGAGTCATTGGAAAATGCAAAAGAGATCGCACTTAGAGTTAAGGAAATTTTAAAAGTAATAGGTAAATAGTAATACAATATATTATGGCACAAGTAGGAATAATAATGGGAAGTAAATCAGATTTACCTGTAATGCAGGATGCTGCTGATGTTTTAAAAGAATTAGGAGTTGAATTTGAAATTTCAGTTGTTTCAGCCCATAGAACTCCTGATCGTATGTATGAATATGCTAAATCAGCTAGGGAAAGAGGTTTAAAAGTAATCATTGCTGGTGCCGGAGGCGCTGCGCATCTTCCTGGAATGACTGCTTCTATGTGTACAATTCCAGTTATTGGAGTACCGGTAAAAAGCAGGAATTCTATTGATGGTTGGGATTCTATTCTTTCCATTTTGCAAATGCCAAATGGAATACCAGTAGCAACTGTAGCATTAAATGCTTCGCAAAATGCTGGGATTTTAGCTGCTCAAATAATTGGAACTTTTGATGACTCAATTGCATCTAATTTGGAAGTATTCAAGAAGAATCTAGAGAATAAAGTTTTAAAGTCCGCAGAAGAACTATAAGTCTTGGTATTAGTGCCTCGTTATTTATTACCTTTGTGGGCCTAAATTACTATTAATGGGCAATGTTAAACTACACGATAAAGTATTTAAACCCTTTCTCACCAAAGAAGAGATTAGTTCTGCTATTTTAAGAATGGCTGAAAAGATTCAATCTGATTATGAAGGAATGAGTCCAGTTTTTATTGGGGTATTGAATGGTTCATTTTTGATAGTAGCTGATTTGGTTCGTGAATTTACTGGTGATTGTGAAGTGAGTTTTGTGAAGATGGCTTCCTATGAAGGAACCAATACTACCGGTGTTGTTAATGAATTAATAGGATTAAATCATTCTATTGAAAATCGACATGTTGTGATCATAGAAGATATTGTAGATTCTGGAAATACAGTAGAGAAATTGGTAGAATTAATGGGTAAATATAACCCTGCCTCATTAAAAATTGCGACCCTTTTATTCAAGCCTAAAGCTTATCAAAAACAAATTCCTATTGATTACGTTGCTATTGAAGTTGGCAATGAATTTTTAGTTGGTTACGGATTGGATTATGATGGTTTAGGGAGAAATTTAAAAGATATTTATATAATAACTGAATAAATAAGGAGTATGTTGAACATCGTATTATTTGGCCCTCCGGGGGCAGGAAAAGGAACACAAGCAGATAGGTTAAATGAGAAGTATGACTTGGTGCATATCTCTACCGGAGATGTGTTTCGAGCATTAGATCCAGAATCTGACTTAGCGAAATTAGCGAAATCATATTCAGATAAAGGGAATTTAGTTCCAGATGATATAACCATTAAGATATTGGAATCTGAGGTTGCGAAATATCCAAATGCAAAAGGCGTTATATATGATGGTTTTCCAAGAACTACTGCTCAGGCAGAAGCGTTGGATTTGTTTTTAGCAGCTAAAGGAACAAGTGTGTCAATGATGTTGTCGCTAGTTGTTCCCGAAGATGAATTAAAAACAAGGTTGATTGCAAGAGCAACCGTCTCCGGAAGAGAAGACGATGCCGACCCTGTTATAATTCAGAACAGAATTAATACTTATAATGGCAGTACCGCACCAGTTGCAGGTTATTATAAAGAGCAGGGTAAACTAATAGATGTTAATGGAGTTGGGTCGATAGACGATATTACCAATTCATTATTTGCATCAATTGAGATAACTAAATAATGGCGGATACTAACTTTGTTGACTACGTAAAAGTTTGCTGTCGC
>CAWUXI010000058.1:0-18366 GCA_963926405.1 uncultured Flavobacteriales bacterium | reverse complement strand
TTTTTGCTAACAAACCAATCTTTGTATTTTGATTGGTACCGAAGCCTTAGAAAAGTTAACATTTTTTTCTGTTTCAATCTACCTATAATGTCTCCGCTAAACCGATTGTCAATACGGTCTGCATCTAAAAAGCCATTTTTTTGCGCATTTCTCCAAGTGAAGCCTGTTCTTAAATAGTTATTTATTTTGTATTTTACAGAGAGATCAGAATAAGTTTGGTTGATGTCTGACTCCGTAAACCGAATTCCTTCTTCTAATCCAAAAGTAAAATCTGAAACACGATATGAAATGCCCGTAGAAGCCCATAAATTTCCTGTTGTAACCTGAGAAAATCCAACAAGAGAGAAAACCAGAAAAAGAGACAAGAGAAGAGCTTTCATTTTGTTAGCCGTATTATTAGTTATCGGCAATTTCAAAATCATCTAACTCAACGGTTTGGTTTTTATCAGATATAGTGACTTCTTCTAACACGAGTATTCTAGGATTATCAGCACTTCCGTCCACGTCCTTCGAATAGGTATATACTGTGTAATTTCCAGGCATTAGATAATCAAATTGATAGCTCCCGTCATGATGCGTTGCTACCTTATCGTCATAGAATGTGTTGGTGCCATAAACAATAAAAACATCTTCATCTCGTGCATAATAGCTTTTAAGAATACTTGACCCTGATTGATTGTAGTAATCAACATATACTTTTCCAGTTATTGTTGCTTTTCCTCCCTTTCCCTCTCCTTTACGACAACTATTTACCGTTAGGGCTAAGAGAATAATAATTCCGAAAAATGATTTCATTTTCATAATAAAAGCTTTAATAATTGATATTTAAACTGTCTAAATCTTGAACAGAAATACTCGGCGGCATTATTCCATTATTGATCTTATAAATCATATAATTACCAATAATTGCTGCCTGTTCTTTTGTTTCAAACCCTTTTATCCCTGGAATAGCAGGAATGTGGGGTTGAATAATAAGTGGATTTGTTCCTTGTAAAATTTCAAACCCAAAACCGATATGTTCATTCGCTGTTATTTTTAACGATAGATTTTCGGTTGCTATTTTTACCACTGGCATTTCTATAGTGGCTGATTCTTCCTCCAGAACCAGAGGGTCTTCATTTATTTCAGGTTGCTCAATACAAGAAGTAAGAGCTAAAAGGGCTAAAATCCAGATTCTCATTTGGCAACTATAAATTTTCCATGAGCTATTATACTTCCTTTTCTTTTCAGAGAATATAAATACATCCCTGAGGAAAGTGTGGTTGTATTTGTGGTGATTCGGTTATTTGAAAAAGCCTTTTTTTCTTGGTAAATGATTTTCCCTGATAACGTATAAAGCGCTATTTCATCTATATCTATACTGTTGTTTAAATGAATGTTTAATTCATTTTTTACTGGATTAGGATAAACTTTAGAGCTGACTTCTAAATGGTTTTCTACCCCTAAAATCGGCGTGTATTCGTAAAAGTCATCTAATGTTTGTCCGTCATATCCCGTTCCTAAAAACCCTCTGTTTCCAATTGCGAAGGAAGCAGCGTTCGCTCTTGGAGTGCCCGGAAAATCAGCTACTTGATCCCACGTGTCATTAAAGTAATTATACTCCCAAAAGTCACTTGTATAACTTAAAGAGTTGTCATACCCCGTTCCTAAATAGGCGTTTGGAAAAATTCCAAAACCAGTTGAACCGTATCTAGGTGTTCCTGCAAAGTTTGCTTTTTGATCCCAAGTGTCCGTTAAAGGCTCATATTGCCAGAAGTCATTTGTAAAGGATCCGTCATCTCCTGTTCCTACATATCCTTGTCCGCCCATTGCAAAAGAGACAGCTTGTTTTCTTGCGGTACCTCCAAAATCAGAAATGGAAGTCCATGTGTTTAAAGTCGGGTCATATTTCCAAAAATCTTTTTTTAATGTCCCACTTGAATCTATTCCAGTACCAACATATCCAAAGTCGTATATTCCAAATGCGGCCGCTTCTCTTCTAGAGGATCCAGCAAAATCAGCAACTTGGGTCCAAGTGTTGGAAGAGCTATTATACTCCCAAAAATCTCTTAAATATGGATTAGCCCCTTGTCCAGTTCCGACATAGGCTTTGTATTTTGCAACAAAAGCTACCGCTGAAGATCTTTCTAAGCCTTGTCCTGTTGTGCTGCCCATGGAGTTCATTTTTTCCCAATTGTCAAAATTGGAATTGTATAAATACACGCTTCTTTTGTATTCAAACTGATCAAAACCGAGTCCGATGAATCCAAATCCATTCACAGAGAAGCCAACGCAAGCACTCTTTGGAGGCCCTCCAACACTATCTCTTTGCTCCCATGTATTCTGACCACATATACTGACGGCCATTACACATATTGCTATACCAGTAATAAATCGTTTCATTTTAACTGCGTATTATTAATTGTTTTGTGAATCGTTCTCCACTTTCGTTCTGCCCCATTAACTGATAAACCCCCTTTGAAAAGCTGGAGACATCAATAGACGTATTTCCGCCAGGCACGTTGATCGTTTTAACAATTCTTCCTAAATTATCCATAATTGAAAGTACAAAAGCCTTTTGAGTTTCTATGTTTACAAAATCTACCGTTGGGTTTGGGTACAAATTAAATTCGGCTAAATTACCTTCTTCTATACCAACAACTAGAGGTGTATATTCATACATGCTCCTGCGAAGGCCAGAATATCCTTTTCCGGTGCCTATGTATCCCCTATCTCCAATTACAAATGAAATTGCATTTCTTCGCTCGCCTCCTGGAAACTCTTCCCGAACAACCCAGCTATCTGAATAGGGATTGTATTCCCAAAAGTCATCCAAATAACCCCCGTCTCCTCCCATTCCTAAATAACCTCTTTGTCCAATTCCAAAAGCACTAGCAGCACTTCTTTCCGCGCCAGGAAAATTGTTTTTTTGTGTCCAAAAATTGGTGGAAGGATTAAACTCCCAAAGATCATTTGTATATGCATTGTAATCTGTTCCAAGCCCTACATAAGCTTTATCATCAACTACAAAACTAATAAGCTGGTAACGGTCTCCTCCAGCGAAACTTGCTCGTTGAATCCATTGATCTACTGAAGGTTTATATTCCCATAGGTCGTTTGCGTAGTTTGCAGCACTGATTTTACCACAACAAACATATCCTTTAGAATCAATAGAGAAAGCTGTGGCGAAATATACCCCATTTCCAAAGCCTCCTGGATAGTTGGCAATTTGAACCCAAGAGTTGGTTGCGGGGCTATATTCCCAAAAATCATTTAATGTGGAGCCTAATGAAGATTCCGCCGCACTCATCCCTGTGCCAACATATCCTTTGTTATTGATTGTAAATGCAACAGCATTGCGCCTGCCAACAGCAGGTAAGTTTGCTTTTTGAGCCCAAGAATTGGAAGCTGGGCTGTATTGCCATAAATCATTTCGGACAATATTCCCTGTGTCTTGACCTGCGCATAAGTAGCCCTGACCTGCTATTGAGAAGCCAACAGCTCTTTCAACTTTATAACCACTAAAAGATGCTTTTTTTGTCCAATCATTTTGCCCAAATGAGCAAAATGAAGTTAAAACCAGAGTCGATATTACAACTAACCTTATCACTATATGATTACAATTTTTCCTTGTTTGATGTTTTTCGAATTTGACGCAATTCGGTAAATATAATTGCCTCTTGGAAGGTCATTGACATCAATTACAAAAGTAGGTTCCGTAACGGAAGTTTGTTTTACCGCCCTTCCTAAATTGTCATATAATACAAATTCGACCTTTTCTTGTAAAGTAAAACTGCCCTCCATTGATACAGAAAAAAAATCAGCTGTTGGATTGGGGTAAGTCTTTATTGTTATATCATTTTCTAATTCTTCTTGGCCAACTAATATTGGATCATATTCCCAAAAATCTTTAAAGTTAATTCCGTTTGTCCCAGTTCCAACATAACCCTTGTCTCCAATACTAAAGCCTATGGTAAAACGCCTAGCGGAGCCCAAGAGTTCTTCTACCATAGCCCAAGAGTTTGTTCCTGGGTTGTACTCCCATGCCTCTCTATTTACATTTCCTAATGACCCACTATATCCTGCAATAATGTATCCTTTTTCCAATACTGAAAATGCTGCCGAACCTCCAGACGAAGCACCAGGGAAAGATGCACGAGCCAGCCATTGATTTACAGGTGCTTTGTACTCATAAAAAGTGCTGCCGCTAATTACATATCCACTATTTCCAATGGCAAAAGCTGCACCCCAAATCCCAAAACTTACAGGAGCCTGGGCTTTTGCAGTCCACTGATCTGCAACCGGGTTGTATTCATAGATAGTTGAATTTTCAATTAGGTATCCTTTGTCCCCGATAGCGATAGCAGAAAGTTCTGTTCCAGAAGCAGGAGGAGTAGCAATTAAGGCCCATTGATTTGTTCCAGGGTTATATTCGCACCAAGAATTTCCGATAAAAACACCAGAACCCACATAGCCTTTTGTCCCAACAGAAAAAGCCGAGGCTCCATAGCCCTGGCCTAAAAGGTAGTCCGCTTTTTGGGTCCAAGAGTTAGTTGCTGGGTTAAATTCCCACCAATCAGAAAACGCAAAATTTACTCCAGTTCCGTTTACGTGTCCTAGTCCGATATACGCTTTTTGACCAATAGAAACACCTGTAGCCCTGTGTCTGGCAACACCACCTAAACTTTCTTTTTTTACCCATTGGCCTGCAAGTAAATCCGAAAAAGGACTTAAGAGTAGAATCAGAATAAGAAGGATGTTCTTCGCTTTCATGTTAATGGACTTAATTTAATATTATTTTGCCCGATTTTATAGAGACGCCATCATAAACAAGTTGATAGAAATAAATACCTCTTTCGAAGTTCGTTACATCAACTTGAATATTTTTAGTAATAAAGGTCTCGCTTGTTATCAGTTGTCCTGTTCCGGAAACCAATTTAAATTCACAGCCCTTGATTTTCATTTGTTCAGGCATGTTAAAAAAATCAACAGTAAAATAATCTGTTGCTGGATTTGGATAGGTTTTTACTTGAACCAATTTATCAGTTCTTTCATCAGTAGAAAGCAAATAGTCAAATTCCCAAAAATCTTTAAAGTTTGTGCCGTTTGTACCTAAACCGACGTATGCGCTATTTCCAATTGTAAAAGCAACCAAATACCTTCTTGCTAATCCAAAAAAGTCCTGAATTTGAACCCAAGTGTCAGTTGCTGGGTCGTATTCCCAAAAGTCACCATAATTAGTGCCGCTTGATTGGTCATCTCCGGTTCCAATAAAACCTTTTCCATAAACAGAAAATCCAGCTGCTTCCATTCTTGGAGTTGGGCCAACATTCGCTTTTTGAATCCATGAATTGGTAGCGGGGGTATATTCCCAAAAATCGTTCAGTGAATTCCCCCAAGTTGAAGCACCACCAGTTCCAACATAACCCTTATCGTTTAATTCAAATGCCACAGCAGAAGTTCTAGCAGCACCAGGTAATTGTGCAACTGAAGTCCAATTATCTAGAGCAGGATCATATTGATAAAAGTCTTTTGAAACGCCAGCCAGAGTTTGTCCCGTTCCAACATAGCCCTTTCCGCTAGCCGCAAATGCAATAGCGCCTCTTCTTGCTGCCCCAGGAAAATTTGCAATAGCAGTCCAAGTATTTATGCCAATGTCATACTTATAAAACTCCGTTGTATAGTCGCCGCTTAAAACTCTTCCTGTTCCAACATAGGCTATATTATCAATAACAAAACATGCAGCATGGTAATTTAACCCACCGCCATAATTTGCTTTTTGTGTCCATGTATTTGCGGCAGGATCATATTCCCAAATATCCTCGTATAATATGTTGCCCGTTGCATTAACGTGCCCTAGCCCCATATAACCTTTGTTACCAATAGAAAAAGCAGTTGACCGATGTCGAGCATCACCACCAAAATTTAACTTTTTTATCCAAGCATCTGCAAAAGAATTACCACTAATAAAGAGCAATAAAATCATACAGACTATAATACGAGCCCTATTCATGGTTTACGATGATTAATTGCTTTGTTTGCCACTCGCCATTTAGCCCTTGTAATTTAACGAAATAAGAGCCTGCATTTAAAAAGGAAATATCTAAGGCAGTAATTCCAGATGCGTTAGCGAGACTTAGCGCCTTTCGACCGTGAATATCAAAGATTTCTACTTTTGAAATATGGCTTCCTGAGAAATTAAGAATGTCTTTTGCTGGGTTGGGGTACAGCTTAAATTCTGGCTTTAAATTATGTCCAATACCAACATTCAATTCTTCGGTTATATTAATAATATATTCTCCACTCTCGATGTTCCAGCCCTCTACAACTGCATAAAGTGTATCGTAAGCTCCTGATGCAAAAGTAACTTCGGATTCTCCAGAGCTGCATGAAATGCCATCGTCATTAAATGCAATTACATTTAAATTTAAATCCAATATAGTTAGGTAAGTGTCAAATGATGAATTACACAGACTTACAGTTGTATTAGCAGCCAGCGGGTTAACGCCAAATTTATAAAAAACATCTGGAGAATTATACACAGCCGATTGGCTAGAGTAACACATTACAGTGCTATTCGTGTCAACATAAGGAATAGACGGAGCAACTATAGCCACCGTGCTGTTATCTCCGTCAAAGCCTGTGCAGTCAATTCCTCCAGTAATAAAAATGCTAAACTCTACAACAGACCCCCATGTAAAACTAGCACACGGATCCAACGGAAGAGAACCACCCTCTTGTTGTGTAACTCGAATAGTAGTTGCTCCTGCTAGAGAGTTTCCAGGAACGAAAAAGTTAAAGTTGGTTAATGCTGAAGGCGGTGTTCCTTGCCAGGAACCAATTGTTTCGGTTGGCTCATAAACTCCATTTTGATTCCAGTCAACCCAAGCTTCTCCAGCTCCGGCATAGTTACCTCCGCATGTTCCAAATTGAGCGGCAGCAACGTAATTTCCACCAGCAGACAAATCAGCAACTAAGATTGTTTGATCTTCAACACCAAGCACTCCAGGGCAGCCACTGTAGTTGATTTGTGAAGTGTTTCCAAGCAAGAAAAAAGATTCTAAATTGGAATCTATACCAGAGCTGGGTCCAGCAACACAGGTAGATATGGAACAACTGCCAATTCCAGAAAAAACGGTGCCAATTGCCGGATTAGGACCATCGCTAAACCACAAAGCAGAGGGAGAAGACAAAGAGTAAGTGATCTCACTATCCCAAGCCCCCGAAATAAAGATAAGCTCTATATTTTGCCCATCGCAAACAACAATATTTTCTATAGCGGAGGGGCTGCCATTCGGCACAGAAAAGAGACCTTGTGAAGAGCCAGCAACAATTACCTCTAGCGAAGCACCATTCCACCCATCACCAAATGAGTCTTGCATGTCTAAAGTGTAGGTGCAACATTGAGAATAGCCACTAAAAGAGGCTAAAAAAACCCAAAAACCAAGTGTTTGACACCTGTAAAAAGCAAATAAATTCACGTAGAAGATTTATTAAGCAAAAATTAAAGATACATTTTTTTATGATTTAATATATGATTTTTAAAAATGAAGTTTTTATTTTTGCTTTCTTAAAAGAAAACGGGGGCCCAGAAGGATTACAGCCATGCCGCCTACACTAAGAATAATTATCCAGGTTCCACTCCCTTCGCCATTTAATTTTCTCTTTTTATTAGGCTTATTCTCTTCATAAATTTCAACTTTTTCAGGAAGCACCGAAAACGCTACTTTATAAATACTGTCCACTTAATTTTTAGTAGAATCTGGAAGTTGTAAAATATTAAAAGCGCTGTTTATTTGTTTAATGTTTTTCAACTGTTGATAGGTCAATTATTAAAACAAAGCACTATGCAGTGCTATATTGGAAAAAGAACAATTGATGGCAGTAAATTTGAAAACGGAATTTATTTGCTTCGGCTCAATAATGGCAAAACACAAAAAGTTGTTCGGGTAAATATTTCGAAATAAGGCATTAGTATGAAAGGTTATTTATGCCTCAACAAATAGTTCGTTTAATATTTCTTTGGCTTGACTCGATTTAAGTCTAGGTCCAAACTGAGTTACCACTTTGGATGACGCCATAGATGCAAGTTTCCCCGCATCAGCAAAGCTTTTTCCGTTTGTAATAGCATACATAAATGCTCCAGCAAACAAATCTCCAGCTCCGTTTGTATCAATCGCCTGCGCTTTATTGGGTTCAATATCGATGAAAGCTTCTCCGTCAAAAACGATTGCCCCTTTTTCTCCAAGAGTAATTACGAATTTCTTAGCAGAGCTCTTTAAAGCCTCTTGTGCCTCTAATAGATTGTCTTTATCGGTATACAGCATAGCTTCTTCTTCATTGCAGAACAGTAAATCAACACCGGCGCCAACCACTGATACCATAGGCTCTTTAAAATACTTCACCATGGCCGGGTCAGAAAATGTTAATGCAGTTTTCACTCCATTATCTTCTGCTAATTTCTTCGCATGTTTCATGGCGTCCTGGCCATTGTCAGAGGTTACCAAATAACCTTCAATATACAAGTAATCTGAGTTTTTAAGGGCACCCTCTTTGATTTCAGCTTTAGAATACGCTGCAGTTATACCTAAAAAAGTATTCATAGTCCTTGAGGCATCTTCACTAGTCATTACTAAACACTTTCCTGTAATTCCAGCTTCTAGAGCTTCCGATTGAAGGTTTGAATCTACCCCATTTGAACTTAAGTCTGTTTTATAAAACTCTCCTAATTCATCATTCGCAACCTTACAAGAGTAATAACTAGAGCCACCAAATTGACTAACCGCAATAATCGAATTTGCCGCAGATCCTCCGCATTGCATGTTGCTATTAGTCATGTTAATGGCATTTGAAATTCTGGTTTGATTCTCCTCATCAACCAATGTCATTAGTCCTTTTTCAATGCCGTTATCCTGCAAAAATTTATCATCAACTTCGGTTACTATGTCAACCAAAGCATTGCCAATTCCGTATACATTGTATTTTTTACTCATTCTGTAATTAATTTCGTTTTCAATTTTTTGCAAAATTTTTTGCAAATATATTGTATAATTATAAACTTTCTACTATCATTGCACCCCCAAATTGGGGTAAACCATTATGGACTTTGGCGAGCTTTTCAAGTTTACTAAATAACATAAAAAGCTTCTTTAGCTCAGCTGGTTAGAGCATCTGACTGTTAATCAGAGGGTCCTAGGTTCGAGTCCTAGAAGAAGCGCAAGATAAAAGCTAACCGAAAGGTTGGCTTTTTTTGTGTAAAATTGTGAAGGACGAGAAGGTTATCCTGAGCTAGGTTTGCAAAACCGGAGCCGAAGGGAGTCCTAGAACCGAACGAAGTGAGTTCATGAGAGGAACGAATAACTTTTAGCGCAAGATAAACCTCAGTAGTATTCGTGCTTCTGAGGTTTTTTGTTTTCTGGAAGTTTTGAGTGAAAAACGTTCATTCTGGATCTTGTTTGGGTGTTGACCTGCAAATTTACTTGCTAGTGAAAAAGGAGGATTAACAAAAGCAAAGGGGAACTGCTTAAAGCCATAAACAGCGGCTCTTTTTTACTACGCATTTCCAAATTCAAGATTTACTGCATTTATTGGTTATTGTTTTGATAAAAGTTCGTTTTTTTGTGTTTTAATAGAAACTCAATTACAAATCATGGCTAGAATTAAAGTTAAAGCTGCTTTAGCAAGCAAACCAGGAGAAGAGGTGTTAGTAAAGGGATGGGTAAGAGCATTTAGAAGCAATCGATTTATTGCTTTGAATGACGGTTCTTGTCTAGCTAACTTGCAAGTTGTTGTAGATTTTGAAAACTTTGACGAAGCATTATTGAAGAAAGTGACCATTGGAGCAGCAGTTTCTATTACCGGAAAATTAGTTGAATCTCAAGGAAAGGGACAATCTGTTGAAGTGGAAGCAATAGAAATAGAAGTTCTTGGGGAAGCTGATCCTGAAGAGGTTCAAAAAACAATCTTACAGCCTAAAAAGCATAGTTTAGAATTATTAAGAGAACAAGCGCATTTGCGTTTTAGAACAAATACGTTTGGAGCGGTTTTTAGAATTAGACACGCAATGGCATATGCTATCCACAAGTATTTTAACGACAATGGTTTTTTCTATCTGCACGCGCCTATATTAACTGCTTCAGATGCTGAGGGAGCGGGTGAAATGTTTAGAGCAACAACGTTAGATCCCCAAAACCCTCCAATAAACGAAGACGGAAAAGTGGATTTTTCTGCAGACTTTTTTGGAAAGGAAACCAACCTAACAGTCTCCGGGCAATTAGAAGCAGAGTTGGGAGCTATGGCTTTGGGTCAAGTGTATACTTTTGGACCAACTTTTCGAGCTGAAAACTCAAATACTTCTCGCCATTTAGCAGAATTTTGGATGATAGAGCCTGAAATCGCTTTTGGAGATTTGAATGACGATATGGATTTAAGTGAAGACTTTTTAAAATACCTCATCCAATATGCATTGGATAATTGTAGAGAGGATTTAGCATTTCTTGACGATAGAGAAACGAAAGAAGATTCTGAAAAGCCAACGGCGGAAAGAAACGAACTTTCGTTAATTGAAAGAATGGAGTTTGTTATTGCCAATGATTTCGAAAGAATTAGCTATACGGAAGCAATTAGGATTTTAGAAAACTCCAAACCTTACAAGAAAAATAAATTTACATTCCCAGTAAATTGGGGTGTAGATTTAGCAAGTGAACACGAACGATTTTTAGTGGAGAAACATTTCAAAAAGCCTGTTATTATTTTTGATTACCCAAAAGAGATAAAGTCTTTCTATATGCGTAACAATGACGATGGAAAAACCGTTGCTGCAATGGACGTTTTATTTCCTGGTATTGGAGAAATAATTGGTGGTTCTCAAAGAGAAGAAAGAATGAGTGAGTTAAAGCAAAAAATGAAAGACTTTAATGTGGAGGAAGAAGGATTGTGGTGGTACTTAGATACCCGAAAATTTGGAACAGCTCCGCATGCTGGTTTTGGTCTTGGATTTGAAAGATTGGTGATGTTTGTCTCAGGAATGACCAATATTAAAGATGTAATTCCATTCCCAAGAACACCAAAAAATGCAGAATTTTAAATTTCGGCCTCTACCAATTTATTTTAATGCTTTTACGATGTCGTTTATTATTCTAGCGCCCGATCTTCCCCCGCATTTACGCGCCAAATCTAACGCTTGGTCATGATCCAATTCTTTTTCTCGATACGTCTTTTTATCCTTATTCTCTCCGGTTATAATTTGATCTCCAGAGCGACTATTTGTTACTTTTTCTTCTTTGCTTTTATCTGCCCACCAATCTCTTGAACGGGATCCTTCAGACTGAACAACGCTTCCCTTTGCCTTTAGTTTTATTGATGTGAGTTCAAACACTTTTCCGTTGTCATCAGAATCTGCATCAGAAACGGTATGAAGGTTTGTTGATTCAACCATTGAAACCTCACTTACCGAAATAGAAAACTCAGGGCTATTGTCAACAACAATAATGTGTCCTGTGGTAAATTCCGCTTTCATCCCTTCAATAAAAGCTGCTTTGTATTCTTCTGCAGAGTAATTACTTGAAAAAGTAGAATTACCACTTGTGCTTATTGCGACGTTAAACGATTTATCTAATGAAACATTTACATCTCTATCCAACGACTTACTTATATAACAAGATTGAAAGAGCGTTAGAGAAACAGCAATCCAAAAGCAAAAATTTAGTTTTAACATGGTTTAGTTTTTAGTAAATATAAAACTTATTTAATTTTTTTTGTAGGCTACAAAACAAGAATAGCTTAATTTAGTTTCCGCTTATGGGTTACAAATAAAACCCTCCTTGTATTATGGCATTAAAACAATCCTTACAGCATAGACTATTACAAAAGTTGTCTCCACAGCAAATTCAACTAATGAAGTTGCTGCAAGTTCCTACTGTAGAATTGGAGCAAAGAATAAAACAGGAGATTGTTGACAACCCAGCTTTAGAAGAAGGGGCCGAAGAAAAAGACGAACTGCAAGAAGACAATGAAGATGATTTCCAAGAAGACTTAGATGATTCGAGAGATGACTTTGACATCAATGATTATTTGGACGATGAGGTTCCTTCTTACAAAACAACTGTAAACAACCACAGTGTTGATGATGATGAAAAGGCAATTCCTTTATCGGGAGGAGCATCATTTCAGGAATTATTAGAAAGTCAAGTCGGACTAAGAATAAGAGATGAAAAGCAACTAATAATTGCGCTTCAAATAATCGGGAACTTAGACGAATCTGGCTATTTAAGAAGAGAGATAATAAATATTGTTGATGATTTAGCTTTTGGTCAAAACATAATAGTTAAAGAAGAAGAAATTGAACAGGTGCTGCTGATTGTTCAGGGACTTGATCCGGCAGGTGTTGGGGGAAGGAATTTGCAAGAGTGCTTGTCGCTTCAAATTAAAAGAAAATCTAGAACTGTTGCAACGCGAACGGCTGAAGCAATACTTGATACTTGTTTTGATGAGTTTACTAAAAAGCATTACAAAAAGATCATAAAAAAGCTTGATATTCTTGAAGAGGATTTGAAAGAAGCAATTGAAGAAATTATTCGTTTGAATCCTAAGCCAGGTAATTCAATGAAGGCAAGCAGTAAGGTAATGCAGCAAATAATTCCGGATTTCACTATACGAGAAGAAAATGGAGAGTTGGAACTTTCTTTGAATCGAAGAAATGCTCCAGAACTAAAAATCAGCAGGCAATACGCAGACATGTTAAGGGGCTATGCTGAAAGTACAAGGTCTAAAAAAGATAAAGAAGCAATCCTTTTTATTCGGCAAAAAATTGATTCAGCAAAATGGTTCATTGACGCAATTAGACAGCGACAGCAAACACTTTTAATCACTATGAATGCTATTATGGAATACCAAAGAGAGTTTTTTCTTTCGGGTGACGAGACCAACCTGAGGCCAATGATATTGAAAGATATCGCAGAGGTTGTAAAAATGGATATTTCAACGATTTCTCGCGTAGCCAACAGTAAACACGTATTTACTCCTTATGGAACTTATCTGCTTAAATATTTCTTTAGCGAATCACTTTCAACTGATAGTGGAGAAGAGGTTTCTACAAGAGAAGTTAAGCGAATTTTGCAAGATGCGATAGAAGTGGAAGATAAAAAAAAGCCACTTACAGATGAAAAGCTTGCCACACTATTAAGAGAGAAAAAGTATAATATTGCTAGAAGAACTGTAGCAAAATACAGAGAACAGTTGGATATTCCTGTTGCTCGACTAAGAAAAGAATTATAGCCTATTATGACCCTCCTTTCAAAGGTTATTTCGGTTGTTTTTCAGCCTCTCTTTCTGCCAATTTATGCTTTGTTATTGTACGCAACAATCGATCATCATTCAACTTTTTTAATCAGAAGCGAGCAAGCGTCATTGCAATTTAATTATATATTATCACTTCAAATTTTATTGGCAGTAATTATTCCAATAGGGAGCTTGTATGTAATGTATCGCTCGAATATCATTACTTCCATGAGCCTTCCAGACAGGAAAGAGCGAATTCCAATATTTATTATTACGCTGTTTTATTATTTATTAACGTACTACTTCTTGCGGAAAATACACGTTACTAACCTCGACCTTTTAGGTGCTTTTATGTCCTTCTTTACGGGGTGTATAATCCTTACAGGACTTAGTTTAGTGATTACTTTTTTCTGGAAAATAAGTATACACGCTATTGGGATTAGTGGACTTGCAGGAGCTTTTTTAGGGTTTTCTGAATTGCTTTTTCCTGTTCTGAATGAGCAGGATATAACTATTGTTAATAGCATACTACTCTTATTTGTAGGCGTTGTTTGTTCAGCACGGCTTCATTTAAAGGCCCATTCATTTCTTCAAATAATAGTTGGAATTACACTGGGGTTCGGGGTAGAATACCTAGTTGTAAGTAAGGGTTTTTGGTTCTAAAACCGCATCCAAGAGAAACCAATCGAAAATGGAATTAACTCAACTCCTTTGCCGCTTTCGAATATTGGAGTTAACGAATAAAAGGCATTGAAAGCAATTTTATTAAATCCGATTCGAACAGTAGGGCCATAACGATAGGGGAGCGTATTTTGGATTCTATACACTTTTACCTTGTTTTCATTATCACGATACTTCGTATTGTTTCCAATTAGATAACCTGCTTTAAAACCTAAGTAAAGCTTAAAGTTAAACCCTCTCCTTTCTTCTCTGCTGCGATTCATAGTCCGTAAGCGTAATTCTAAAGGAACATCCACGTATTTAAATGTTACTTTGTTTATAGTATAGCCGGGCGGCAATGTAATGGCGGCAAGGTTGGTAAAGGTGTTTCCTTCTCCATCGACTTCGTATTGTACACCCCCATTGCTGTATACGCTGTGGTAGTCCAAGCCAATTCCATAAGCCAGCGCTATGTTACTTTTCTCTCCTAAAGGAAGGTCTTTGTACCAGTAAGCACTTCCGCCTACAGAATACAGTTTTTGACTAATTCCGGGAGGAGCTTTTAGCCAATTGTTAAAGTTTATATCAACAACAATTCGATCAAACTTTTCTGGATTATCATCATCAGCTGTCAGCTTAAAAAACTCAAACAGTCCCTGACCATAAATAGTTGAGCTAAATAAGAATAATATGGTTAACAATTTTTTCATTACTGAAGCAAAAGTAGGTTAATTAAAACAATTCCCCCTTTAATCACTAAGTGATTGTTGCCATTTCCATGCGTGGGAAAGAGCTTCTTCCAAAGAAAACTTAGGCGACCATTTTAGTTCGTTTACAATTTTGCTGTTGTCTGCAAATACTGAAACGGCGTCGCCTTCTCTTCTTGGCCCAATGGTATATTTAACTTTCATTTTGTTTGCCTTTTCAAAAGCGCTTACTACTTCTAAAACCGTTGACCCTGTCCCGGTTCCCACATTAAAAATATGCAAATTGCCTTTTTCGTTTTGCAAAAACGTAAATGCTTTTACATGGGCATCTGCTAAATCAGAAACATGAATATAATCTCTAACACAGGTCCCGTCAGAGGTGTTGTAATCACCGCCATTAATTGTTAGTTGATCTCTTTTGCCAGCTGCGGTTTGCGCAACATAAGGGACTAGGTTGTTTGGAATTCCATTAGGAAGTTCACCAATTAAACCAGACGGATGCGCTCCAATGGGGTTAAAGTACCTTAACAAAACTGTTTTGACACTTTGATTTACTTTACAAAAATCTTGAAGAATTTTTTCACAAACTTGTTTTGTATACCCATATGGGGAAGAAGCTTCTTGGATAGGACTTTGCTCGGTTACAGGAATTATTTCGGGATTTCCGTATACCGTGCATGATGAAGAAAAGACAAAATAATTAACGTTGTACTTTGGCACAAGTTTTAACAAGTTAACCAGTGTTCCTATATTATTTTCATAGTACATTATTGGTTTTTCTACAGATTCTCCAACCGCCTTGTATGCAGCAAAATGCACAACTCCTTCTGGTTTTTCCTTTTCAAAAACATCTTCAAGCCCGTTTAAATCGAGGCAGTCTAAATTATAGAATATAGGAGTATTTCCTGTAATTTCTTTAATTCTCTCCAAAATGAATGGTTCGGAGTTTCTAAAATCGTCAATAATAACTGGCACATCACCATTGCTAAATAGCTCCACAACGGTATGTGAACCAATGAATCCTGCACCCCCTGTTACCAATATCTTCATTCTTTCTGTTTGAACTTCAAATCTAATTCTAATTTTTATAATTTAGATTTTAAGACAAAAGATTTTAAGACAAAAGACCGATGGATTCTTTGAATGATAAGGTTTTGTCAGCCTTTTGATGATGTAAAATAATTAAATCCATATGAAAACAGAAGCACAAGTATTGGCAGAAATGTTAGAGAGTACCAGAGATTGTACAAAATGGCATTTACTGATGTTAAACCTTCATTTTAAACCCTTCAGTTGTTTTTATAAATCAATTCACATAAAAAAAAGGGCCGAAGCCCTTTTAATTTTTATTTAAAAACCACTCAATTCCGCTGGGATCTCAAAATTAAGACCTCTTTTACTATTCATTTCTTTAAGTAGTATCATCATTTCTACTCCAGTTTCCGGACACTCTTCTCCTTCTTTAGCAACTTCCATCATTTTTTTCATAATGTCTGAATACTTTGTTTCTAGATTGGACATTTTTTTACTCAGCTCCTCTTGTTCACTTTCATTCATGTCCGGACCTTCTTTCGTGCCCATCTCATAAAGTTCTTTGGATTCTTTTAGAATAGCAATAGAAGCCTCTGCGCATGCACACCCAGAATCTAAAGACTTTACATCAACTTCTGCGGCACTTCCACCACAGGAAACTAAAAATGCACTTAATGCAAATACAATTACTGATTTTTTCATTTTTATTGTTTTTATGATTTGTGGTAAACATAGACAACTTAATTCTTTACAATTGATACATGATTGATACATTTAAAATGTGGTAGACATTTAATGAGTTTCATATAAATGCAATGAACCCGATATCATCCTTGACGAACGGGCAAATAAGCGCCACTTCTTGAGTCTAGTTTACCATGATTACATCGTTTCGTAATGGCATTCAGCACTGGAAAAGGAGCATAGATAGGTCACTGAGAGCATGCTATAAAGACAGTGTAATTAGCAAGAAAAACCTAACAAAGTAGGTTTCTCAAAAGCGGAATTATTTAGAAACTACACAAGTAATTGTGATAGAAACATTTCGATTTTTTCCAATACCGTAATCAGCATGGTCTAATACAAAATTTCCATGTAAACGCTGTCTTCCTTTTTCTTCAATTGTAGTAAATAAAATTTCTACATCTTTTGAGATTCCATGCATAGACAAAGATCCTATTGCAATGTATTTCTCTCCTTTCTTTTCAATTTTTGAAGAAACAAACGATATGGTAGCGTAAGTTTCTGTTTCAAAAAAGTCTTCATTTTTTAAATGTTCATCTCTTTTACCATTGTTTGTATTGATGGTATTTGCATCCATTGTAACATTAAAAGAAGACTTATCTAAGTTTTCTTGATCGAAAACAACATCTCCTTTCATGCCTCCAAGAGTCCCGGTTACTTCATCTCCTCTGTTTTCTAGAGAAAAGTTGACAATAGATTCAGAATCGATAATTTTTTGAGCATTTGCTCCAAATCCCATTGCTATAGCTACAAATAGAGATAAAACATTAATTTTTTTCATGGTTATTTACTTTTAATTTTTGTCTAAGATACTGTCAATATTCGTACCACAAAATATTTATTGAGGCGCATTAATGCTGGTCTAAGTTTACAAAACACATAAAAATAATATACTTTTGCCTTTAGAATTTCCATTTAATAAATTGATATAGCATGCAACTGTATAATAAATTAAGTGCAAAGGAAAGAGCTGAAATCATTGATTTAGCAGGAGAAAAAAGGCTAACAATCTCTTTCTATAAGTACTATCAAATTAAGATTCCTAAAGTTTTTAGAGATGACTTATATGTCAGCTGGGAGAAATTAAATGTTCTTGGTCGAATTTATGTTTCTTACGAAGGAATCAATGCACAGTTATCTGTTCCGGCAAAAGAATTTATGGTATTTAAAGAACATTTGGATAGCATTTCCTTTTTAAAAGGGGTAAGATTAAACATAGCAATAGAGCAAGATAACAAGTCATTTCTTAAGCTTAAAATAAAAGTGCGAGATAAAATTGTTGCTGATGGATTAAATGATGCCACTTTTGATGTTACTGATATTGGCACCCATCTGAAAGCCAAAGATTTTAACACGTTAATTGACCAAGACAATACCATTTTGGTTGATATGCGAAATCATTATGAGAGTGAAATAGGCCATTTTAATGGTGCCATCACTCCTGATGTAGATACTTTTAGAGATTCATTGCCTATTATTGAAGAAGAGATTAAAGAACATAAGGAGTCTAAAAACCTTGTTATGTATTGCACAGGAGGGATTAGGTGCGAGAAAGCAAGCGCTTATTTTAAACACAAAGGATTTAAAAATGTTTACCAGTTAGAGGGGGGAATTATTGAATACGTCCGCCAAACAAAAGAAGAAAACCTAGAAAATAAATTTAAAGGGAAAAACTTCGTGTTTGACCATAGGCGAAGCGAGAGGGTTTCTGAAGATATAATTTCAAAATGTCATCAATGTGGAGAATCTTGTGACACGCATGAGAACTGTGCGAATGAGGCCTGTCATTTATTATTCATTCAGTGTGAGAGTTGCAAAGAACAATTAGATAATTGCTGCACGATTGAGTGTCAAAAGATTAACAGCCTTCCTTTTGAAGAGCAAAAAGAACTACGAAAGGGCGCAACAGAAAGCAATAGAATCTTTAAAAAAGGAAGGTCTGAAGCTTTAAAATACAAAAAGTAAA
>CAWUXI010000057.1:0-40805 GCA_963926405.1 uncultured Flavobacteriales bacterium | reverse complement strand
TGGACTGCATAATTATTTTTCTCATCTTCAACAATAATGTTGTTTTTCGGCGATTAAGATGGAAAGTATTCTCCAATACTCAATGAAGTATGCTTTAGAAGGAATAAGAATATAAACTGCCTAAAAAACAGAAGCTTAACTGCTGAATAAATTTTTCGTACTTTTGGGAAATTGTTATGAGTAATTCAAAGAAACATAACGAAAAGACAAGAGTGACATCATAGAATAACTTTGATAGTTCTTAAAAAAAATGTTTATAATTAAAAAAACAGCCGTCCGAAATAAACTCAAGCAAGGTTAAACATTAATAGCCCGCGCATAAAAGCGTTTCACCCACCGCTGGCGCCTCTTTGTGGCGGTCTCCTTTAATGTAATATTGAAATATTTTCTTATTCTCATTAGCACACATTTCTAATTTCAATTTTTCTTTATTTTCACCTGAAAGATCTACTCGAATAACTTGTATTTTTTCAAAAGGAAACCTTTTGTGAACTTCTCTAAAAGCGCTGTACAACACTCTACTCTCTACCTTCCATCTTTTACCTGAATTGGAGGAGGATAAAACGCTATTTGCCTTTAAACCTTCTTGATCTATTTGCAATTCTACAATAACGCCTCCACTTGGAGCTTTATGACAACTGATTACTTTTATATACATTCTAACTAATTAGATTATAAAACTACTCTTTTATTATTCTTAAAAGTTCCAATTACGTCCACAATGGAACCAAAAGTATTCGAAAGTTTACTTTCTACATCTTCTTGTTTTACCCATTCTACTTTTGCAATACCTTCTTCGGTTTGCGGCAACAAGACTTCATCACCATCATATTGCATTAAATACCAATGGGTCAGTTTTATACAGTTTTCTCCATAAGTATCATATGTGTGGTACGTAACCAATAATTTCTTTTCTATAATTGGACTTTTGATTCCACATTCTTCTTCCACTTCTCTTATTGCAGCAATTTCAATTGCTTCTCCATCTTCCACTTTTCCTTTTGGTAAATCCCAAAAACCATTTCTAAAAATAAAAAGAACTTGATTTTTATTATTCGTGACTACACCGCCGGCAGCCGGAACTGTTTTATAGCTGCCAAAAAATAATTTCCACACTTCATCAAAACTGTCTCCTTGCACATATATATTGCCCTTCGAAGAGGAATGCTTATCTAAAACTATTTCTCTATCCTCCTTATTATTACACGAATACACAAATTGAGAATCCAATGTTGAAATATCTTCATCATTTTCAATGAAGAATAGTGGCTTGTTCTTGATAAAAACTTTATACATTTGCTGCCATGTTTAATAATAAAGAATGCGGGTTAAAAGTAGCAGAATTTTTGTTACAAATCAAGGCGATTAAATTACAGCCCAACGATCCCTTTACATGGGCGTCTGGATGGAAATCACCAATATATTGTGACAATAGAAAAATATTGTCTTACCCTAAAATAAGAACCTATATACGGCAACAATTTGTTGAGATGATTGAAGAAACTTACGGTAAGCCTGATGTAATAGCAGGAGTTGCTACTGGAGGTATTGCAATTGGTGCATTGGTAGCTGAAGAAATGGGTGTTCCGTTTGTATATGTTCGATCTTCTACTAAAGGACATGGTCTTCAAAACAAAGTTGAAGGAGTTTTAGATTCTAGTCAAAATGTTGTAATTGTTGAAGATTTAGTATCTTCGGGTAAAAGCAGCCTCGATGCTTTAGAAGCCATTAGAGAAATTGGATGTACGGTAAAAGGAATGGCCGCTATCTTTACTTATGGTTTTGGAATTGCTCAGGGCAATTTTAAAGAGGCTAATTGTAAATTAGCTACTTTAAGTGACTACACTTCCCTATTAAAGCAAGCTACAGGCTCAAATTACATTAATGAAAATGACATTACTTCTCTTAAAGAATGGAGAACAAGTCCATCTACTTGGAAACAGAATTAACTTTAGACCTTAGAACTTTATAGCATGACTAAAATAGAAAGTAAAAAAGTAAATGTAGCTTGCAGTGCAGAAGAGTGCTATACGTTTCTAAATGATTTAAATAACTACGAATTACTTTTACCAAAAGATAAAATTTCTAATTGGGAGTCCGACGAGAAAAAATGTTCATTCAAAATCCAAAAGACGTATAAACTAACACTTATTTACAAAAATGGATTACCCCCTAACGAAATCCATTTGGTAAGTGGTGAAAATTCTCCATTTTCGTTTTCTTTAAACATTATTCTAACGGAGTCAGATGGCACTTGTGATGCACAACTATTGTGTGAAGCTGACATCAATCCATTCTTAAAAATGATGGTGGAAAAACCACTAAACAACTTATTTAACTACATGGCTGATAGATTAGTTAAAGTAAAAGAACAAGTTTAGATTTAAAATTTAAAGACTCTTTTTACTGAAACAAACTTACTTAAAAAACAAACTCTAATTCCTTAATATCGAAATTCAACAGCTGGCCATCTTCTGTTTCAATTTCTACTTGACCATTTGATAGGACATTTGCAATTTTCCCTATAATTTCTCCTTGTGAAGTTTTATACCTGCGCATTTCATATATAAATAGTAAATTCGAAAGATATTCTTCATGTATAGAGGCAGCACCGTCTCTTTGAAACCGCAAATAACAGATTTCTATACTTTTCAGAAGGTCATCTAATACTGACCTTAATTCCAATTCTTTCTTTAATTCAAGCAGCAAGCTTGTAACTCGAGATAAATTGTGAAAATTAGATTGATTTACATTCAGCCCAATTCCAACTATTGCACACACGAAATTTTTTCCTTTAAATTGGTTTTCAATTAGAATACCGCAAATTTTCTTTTGCCCAACATAAATATCATTAGGCCATTTTATAAAAACATCTTCCGCTATCACCGTTTCTAAATATTTGCATATTGCTAGCGAAACTAATTTACTAATTATAAATGCTTCACTTGGATCGACTTTTTTAGGTTTAAGAACCAATGAAAAAGTAAGGTTCTTACCAGGTTCAGATGACCATACGTTACCTCTTTGCCCCTTTCCTTCATCTTGAAAATGAGCAATTACAACCGTGCCTTCCAGCGCCTCCTTTTTTGAAACTAATGCAGATGCATAATTATTTGTTGAATCAACTATCTCTAATTCAATAATATTTTTTCCTATGTACAATGTTTCTAGCAATTCTCTAAGGTGCTGATAATTCCCTAAAATAAGGGATTCTAATTAAGAATTATTTACTTTTGCCGGACAAAAATTTATTTCATTTAATGAAAGTAACTAAAAACATAAGCTCTAAAGCTTTGAAAGAAGCAATAGTAAAAGGAATGCAAGAGGTAAAGGCTAACGATATCGTTTGTGTGGATTTAAGAAAAATACCAAGTGCGGTAACTGATTTTTTCGTTATTTGTCATGGTAACTCTTCAACTCAAGTTGAAGCAATATCAAGGTCAATAGCTGAAACCACTCTAAAAGACATTAATCAAAAGCCTTGGCATCAAGAAGGTAAAACAAATGCGGAATGGATATTATTAGACTATGTGGATGTCGTTGCACATGTCTTTTATAGTGATGCTAGAGAGTTTTACAACATTGAAGGTCTTTGGGGAGATGCTCAAATAGAAAAGATTGAAGAAGTTACAATATAATTTGGTTTGGTTCGTCATAAATAATCAGAACAAACTATATCCTTGAAAAAATATTAAAATGGCTAACAAGCAACCAAAAAAAACTACGAATAGCAAAGAAAAAAAACCAGCATTTAACTTCTATTGGATATATGCTATTATAGCCGTTATTCTTATTTCAATCAACCTATTCAATTGGGACGGAGGAGTAAGAGAAATTACCCAGCAAAAGTTCACAACTCAGATGTTGGAAAAAGATCAAGTTGATAAACTTGAGATTGTCAATAAGGAAATTGTAAGAATCTACATTAAACAAGAATCACTAAATGATGAAGTTCATAAAAAACTTGATGACAAAAGCCTATTTGGCGGCAGTAACAAAGGTCCTCATTACTACTTTACTATTCTGAATGATGAAGTTCTAAAGGATGACATTACCATTTGGAAAACACAATATCAAATAGAGATTCGTGCTGTTAAAGAAGAAAACTATGGGAGAGAACTCTTTAGTTGGTTAATCTTTATTGCAATCATGGTTGTTGTTTGGGTATTCATTATGAAACGCGTTGGTGGTGGTGCTGGAGGAGGCGGAAGTCAAATCTTTAACATTGGAAAATCAAAAGCTCAAGTATTTGGAAAAGGAAAAAGCACCAATGTTAGTTTTAAAGATGTAGCAGGTTTAGTAGAAGCTAAAGAAGAAATTCAAGAAATTGTCGAATTTCTTAAAAAACCGAAAAAATATACTGATTTAGGAGCAAAAATACCGAAAGGGGCATTACTAGTAGGACCTCCTGGGACAGGAAAAACACTATTAGCAAAAGCTGTTGCTGGAGAAGCTGAAGTTCCATTCTTTTCTCTTTCTGGTTCAGACTTCGTTGAAATGTTTGTTGGAGTTGGGGCCTCTAGAGTTAGAGACCTATTCAAACAAGCCAAGGAGAAAGCTCCAAGTATAATCTTTATTGATGAAATTGATGCTATTGGCAGAGCCAGAGGCAAGAATCCTAATATGGGATCAAATGATGAAAGAGAAAATACACTAAATCAACTTTTAACTGAAATGGATGGTTTTGGAACGAACAATGGTGTTATTATTCTTGCTGCGACCAACAGAGCTGATGTTTTAGATAAAGCATTATTGAGAGCTGGGCGTTTTGATAGACAAATTTATGTTGATATGCCAGATTTAAATGAGCGAAGAGCAATCTTCGATGTTCACTTAAAGCCGCTTAAAAAAGTGAAAGATCTTGACATTGACTTTTTAGCGAAACAAACCCCTGGTTTTAGCGGAGCTGACATTGCAAACATTTGTAACGAAGCAGCACTAATTGCTGCTAGGCATGATAAAAAGCAAGTTGGAAAACAGGACTTTTTAGATGCAGTTGATCGGATTATTGGCGGATTGGAAAAGAAAAATAAAATCATTTCCAAAGCAGAAAAAAGAGCAATTGCAATACATGAAGCTGGTCACGCTACTGTTAGTTGGATGGTTGAGCATGCTAATCCACTTGTGAAGGTTACTATAGTTCCAAGGGGGAAAAGCTTAGGCGCTGCTTGGTATTTGCCAGAGGAGAGACAAATTACTACCACCGAACAACTGCTTGATGAAATGTGTGCCGCTTTAGGTGGCAGAGCTGCAGAGCTAGTAACTTTTGGAAAGATTTCTACTGGAGCGTTAAGCGATTTAGAAAAAGTAACCAAAACAGCTACAGCAATGGTTACCATTTATGGCTTGAATGAAAAGGTTGGAAATGTATCCTATTATAATTCTCAAGGGGATGGTTATGGTTTTTCTAAGCCTTATAGCGATGACACTGCAAAGATAATTGATGATGAAGTAAAGAACATGATCGAAGAGCAATATCAAAGAGCTATAAAGCTTTTGGAAAAAAACAAGGATAAGCTAAATTTATTAGCAGACAAACTATTAGAGAAAGAGGTGATATTTAAAGACGATTTAGAAGCTGTTTTTGGAAAAAGAGCTTGGGGAGAAAAGGACACATCTGAAGAAGCGAAGATAGTTTCTGAAGTTAAATTACCGAAAGCTTCCAAAGCAACCTCAGCAGTAAAAAAAGAAGATGTTAAGCAAGAAAAGCTTTCTGCTGACACTGTTTTGAAGGATGAAATAAAACCTGAAGGAAATGATTCTGATGACAAAAGTGAATCTAAACCAAAAGGGGAAACCAATTAAACAAATTTGAAGGAATTACTAACAAGAGCAATCACCGGAGCGGTATTTGTTGCAGTATTGCTTGGAGCCATTGTTTGGAATAAATATTCCGTAGCAGGGCTCTTTTTCGTTATCTCAATACTTGGCTTGCTTGAGTTTTTTAAACTCATGGAAAAAGGCGGCTTTAAGCCCAAAAAAAGTATCTCTTCTGTTGTTGGCGGCCTAATTTATGGAATCATAGTCTCTTTTAGTTTTAACCCTTGCAACTCATCTTACTTACTCTTCATCTTCCCATTGTTGGTTTTGCTGGTAATAATCGAACTCTTTCGAGAGAGTGAAACACCGGTAACAAACTTTGCCTTTTCTGTAATGGGAGTAATGTACGTCGTTATCCCATTTTCAATCCTAAATTTTTTCGCTTATAGCTCTCCATACGATAAAGTTTTGGAGATCGACGGTAAATATGATTACGTTTTTCTATTGGGCTTTTTTGTAATTCAATGGGCAAGTGACACGGGGGCGTATTTAGCTGGCTCTACTTTTGGTAAAACAAAATTATTCGAACGAATTTCACCCAACAAAACATGGGAAGGAGCTGCTGGAGGAGCTGTTATTGCATTGGGTACAGGATTTTTATTTGCATATTTTACGGAGAGTTCTATTCTGCATTGGATGGCTTGCTCATTGCTAATTGTAGTATTTGGAACACTGGGAGACTTAACAGAATCCCAAATAAAAAGAAGCACTGGTGTAAAAGACTCAGGAAATATTCTTCCAGGACATGGAGGTATATTAGACAGGTTTGACGGCGTTTTATTTTCCGCACCATTTGTAGTGGCATACTTACATATTGTCGCTTTAATATAAGTTAAATATTCAACCATAATTAAATTACATGAAAATCCACAACGAAGGTTTTAAAATCATCACATTCTTTTTCTTGCTTCTAGCAGGATTAGATTTTGTGCTCATCTATTTCATTCCTATTGCCTGGATATGGTCAATATTGGTAGGTGCTTCTGTTATTTTCTTCTATCTGATCGTATCCTTTTTTAGAGTTCCAAAAAGAACTGTAACGATTGATGGCAATAAAATACTTGCGCCCTCAGATGGAAAGGTAGTTGTAATAGAAGAGGTGCAAGAAACTGAGTATTTAAATGATAAGTATACACAGATTAGCATATTTATGTCCCCCTTAAATGTGCACTGTCAGTGGTACCCTATTAATGGAATTGTAAAATATTTTAAATATCACCCCGGAAAATATTTAGTCGCGTGGCACCCAAAATCATCTACAGAGAATGAAAGAACCACTATAGTAGTTGAAGACAAAGAAGGTAGGCAAATTTTATTCAGGCAGATTGCAGGAGCAGTAGCTAGAAGGATTGTTTATTTTGGAAAAGAAGGAGAAGAAGTTCGCCAAGATAAAGAAGCTGGATTTATTAAATTTGGATCTAGAATAGATGTTTTCATTCCTTTACAAAGCACAATAAATGTTAAAATAAATCAAAATGTTGTTGGCAGTCAAACTGTACTTGCAACTTTTGATTAATTTGATGTATATTTGATGTAATTATTAATATAACACATTATACATGAAAAAATTAATCTTATCATTCGGACTTGTTGCATTTATGGCAATTGGAGCTTCTGCCCAAACTACTGCTACTACTGAAGTTGCAAAAACAGAAACAAAAAAATCTTGCGCTAAAAAATCTTGCTGCAAAAAGAAGGCAGCCACTAATGGAACTGCGGCGGCTGCAACAACAGCATGTTGCAAAAAGACAGGTGCAAAAGTTTGTGCTAAAAAGGCTGAAACTAGCTCTAAATAAAACAATCGATAAAAAAGCCAAGCTAAAACTTGGCTTTTTTATTATATACAACAATTAAACAACATGAAAATGAAAAAGTTATTATTCGGATTCGGATTATTAGCAATGGTTTTGGCTACTGCAACTATCTCTTCTTGTGGAGAGACTGAATCTACAGATGGAAAAACAGAATTGAAAGAAGGTAAAGACGGAGAAAAATCTTGTTCTAAAGATAAAGAGTGTAAACATGGGGACAAAAAAGGATGTGACAAAAAATGTTCTAAAGAATGTAAAGAAGCATGTAAAAAATTCTGTACTAAAGACTGTACTGAAGATTCTCACTCTGACGAATGTAAAGCTGCTTGTAAAATGCACTGCTCAAAAGACATGAAGAAACATTGTACTGCTGACTGTACTAAAGAAGCTTGTTCTGAGGAATGCAAAGCTGCTTGTAAAGCTGAAGGTAAAACTTGTAACAAAGGTGCTGAACATAAATGTTCGGACATGAAATGTGAAGAAGGAAAATGTGGCCACGGTGAGGAAGAAGGTACTGAAGGTGAGGAAGCTGAAGAAATGAAATGCGAAGAAGGAAAATGCGGTCATGGTGAATAAGCAACGCACTAAACTAAAAACACAATATAAAAAAAGCTCGGTTTTCACCGAGCTTTTTTTTGTGCTGCATATTTATTTTACGTTTAATAAAAAGTACTTCTAGCTTTTGCCATTCTTCTCAACATCGGGCTACAACGGTATCGGTCTTCCAAATACTCATTATAAAGCGCATCCAATCCATCTACGCACTTCTGAATACCAATTTCATCTGCCCAAACCAATAATCCTTTGGGATAGTTAACACCTTTTGTCATTGCTAAATCTATATCTTCTTTGGATGCTACTCTAAGGAACAAAGCATCGGCTGCTTCGTTGATCAACATCACTAGCACTCTCCATACAATTTGATCTCCTAACTCTTTATCCTCATTTGCTTTTGGCATTTCTGCTCCTTCTTTATAATCATAGTATCCCCTACCCGATTTACGACCGTACCATCCAGCCTCTGAATGCCTTTTTTGCGTGAATGATGGTTTGTAGCGTTGATCGTAATAAAACGCCGCAAATACTGTCTCAGTAACCGTATAGTTTATGTCATTTCCTATAAAATCCATTAATGTAAATGGGCCCATTCTAAACCCAGCAATTTCTTTCATTGCCCAATCAATTGTAGCAAAATCTGCAATTCCTTCTTCATAAATTCGCAATGCTTCTCCGTAAAAAGGTCGAGCAACTCTATTTACAATAAAACCTGGAGTATCTTTAGCAAGTACCGTTACTTTTTTCCAGCTATCTACTAATGCTCTTGTTTCGGATGTAATAACTTCTGCAGTTTGAATGGCCGGAATAATTTCTACCAATGGCATCAAAGGAGCAGGATTAAAAAAGTGAACTCCAATTACCCTATTCGGGTTTTTACATGCTGCTGCTATTGCGGCAACAGATAGAGAAGAAGTATTAGTCGCTAAAACACAAGCATCCCCACAAATTTCTTCTAACTGACTAAATACTGATTTCTTTATCTCCAAATTCTCGATAATTGCTTCAATAACAATCCCTGACCCTTTCATTTCATTTAAATGGGATGCAGGAGTTATTCTTTCAAAAATTTCAGTA
Organism: uncultured Flavobacteriales bacterium; assembly: GCA_963926405.1. GTDB lineage: Bacteria > Bacteroidota > Bacteroidia > Flavobacteriales_D > Parvicellaceae > CALSMU01. The sequence goes on along the minus strand of CAWUXI010000057.1, from coordinate 31,542 downwards.
GAAGTGGACGCATCTATTCTTCCTTTTTCAACCAAACGAGCTAAAATCCTTTGCAGTTTAACCATTGCTTTTCCCAAAGACTCCTGATTGGTATCGAATAGCACAACTTCATGTCCGGCAGTAGCAGCAACTTGTGCAATTCCACTTCCCATCGATCCAGATCCTATAACTCCAACTTTTATCATTCTGTATTTTTTTGTGAAGATATAAAATCAGGATAATAAACTTGTGTTTCATTGGCAAAATCCTCTTTTCTAACTTACCTTGCAACATGAAAATTTCAGCATCCATTTTTTCTGATAGTGAGAAAAATATTCTAACCACAATTGAAAACCTCAATAGTTATCATGTGGATGTGATTCATGTGGACTGTAAAAACAGGCTTTCTATTTTTGATGATATTAAAATTATTCGTGAAAATTCTAATTTACCAATTGACCTCCACATCATCACAGATAATCCTGAGTATTATTATGCTGGAATTATTAAATATAAAATCGAATATGTAACCTTTCAATACGAAGATTTAAAAGAAAAAAAACTTTCTATACCATCTGAATACAAGGGTAAACTAGGTATTGGAATAACCACAAATACCGATATATCGGTATTTGAAAACTATAAAGATTCATTTGATTTCATTTTAATGATGGCCACTATCCCAGGTGAGAGTGGAGGGAAATTTGACAAGTCAAACTTTACCAAAATCAGAGAATTTAGTCAACTTTACCCAGATAAAAAAATTCATGTTGATGGAGGCGTAAACGCAGAAGTCTCTTTTATTCTTAGAAATATGGGCGTTTACCTTTCTGTTTCGGGGTCTTATTTGTTCAACTCTGTCTCTATTGGTTCTGCATTGTTAAACTTAAAACTTAATGCAATTGAATCACATTTTTTAGTGAAAGATTTCATGCAGAAAACAGACTCTTCACCTATTATAAACAGCAAGGATTTAACCTTAGAAAGCTTACTACTTACCTTCAAAAAAGGAGCTTTAGGTTTTGCAATAATTAATGATGACAATGACAAATTTGCAGGAATAATCGGAAACGCAGATTTACGAAACGGCTTATTAAAACATGTAAATGATTTGAATAGTTTGAACATGCAAGAACTCATAAACCCTAATCCATTAGTGATTAATGAGAATATTAATGTGCATGAAATGCTTCAATTTATTAAACAACAAACCAAACCAGTAATCTATTTACCGGTAGTCAATAACGATAACAAAACGGTTGGGATAGTTAGTTTCCTTAACCTAATCAAAGGAGAATTATGATCATACATTTAAAAGAAAATATTGACGCAAATAAAGTTGAAGAACTTGCTGCACAAAGCAAATCTATTGCGTTAAAAACAGGTAATTATACGCGTTTAATAACTTCTTCAAGCCTTAAAGAACTTCCATCTTTTTTAGATGATTATACGGATGATTTCTTTACTATGGAATCAGACATCCAGTTAGCCAGTAAAGATTACAGAAGTGACATTAAAGAAATTGATTTCGATACTTTTAAAATAGGAGGAACCACAGGAAATACTGTTTTGATTGGAGGGCCTTGTTCTGTAGAATCTGAAGAACAAATAAACATCAGTGCAGAACATTTAGTTTCAATGGGTTTAAAAACATTAAGAGCTGGTTGTTTTAAACCGAGAACTACACCTTATTCTTTTCAAGGGATGGGAATGGAAGGACTTATGTTACTCGTTAAAATGAGAGAAAAACATGGTTTAAAAATCGTTACTGAAGTTAGAGATTCCACGCATGTTGATGCTATTATTGAGCACAGTGATGTTATCCAAATCGGAGCAAAATCAATGTATGATCATGGCATTTTAAAAGCTTGTGGAAAACAAAATAAACCTGTTCTTTTAAAAAGAGGTTTTGGGACTACTCTTCAAGAATTTGTTCAATGTGCAGAGTTCATTTTATCTTCTGGAAATCCAAATGTGATGCTTTGTGAAAGAGGCTTAAGAACATTTGAAACTAAAACAAGATTTACGCTTGATCTTTGCGGAGTAGCGTGGTTAAAAGAAAAAATAAACTTACCTATCATTTTAGATCCTAGCCACGCTATGGGCCATGCTTTTGGTGTTCCAGACCTTGCAAGAGCTTGCACTGCAATGAATGTTGATGGTTTATTAGTTGAGATGCACCCAAATCCGAAAGTTGCAAAATCAGATGCTTCTCAACAATTAGATTTTGAAGAGTTTAAAGCAATGAAAAACTCTCTTGACCCAATCGCTAATGCAGTTGGAAAAACAATGATATAATGACTTTAAGTAAAATAAAATTTGTTGTTTGTGATGTAGATGGAACATTAACCGATGGTGGAATGTACATCACGTCTGAAGGTGTTCACTTTAAACGTTTCAATACCAAGGATGGCATGGCGGTTAAATTGCTGTATCAAAACGGATTCCATGTTGGATTAATTAGTCACAGTAAGACTACTGAAATGGTTACTGAAAGGGCTAATATGCTCAATATCAAACATTGCTATGTTGGTGGTGAGGATAAACTTACTGTTCTTAATCAATGGATTGCAGAATTAGGGATTACTCTTGAAGAAGTCGCTTTTTTAGGTGATGACAATAATGATAAAAACATTATGGAACACGTAGGAGTTTCTGCATGCCCAAGTGATTCAAGCAAAAGAATATTAAATACGGCAGATATCATTCTTAAAAGAAAAGGAGGCGATGCTTGTTTGAGAGAGTTTGTTGAAGAGCACTTAGGCTTGGAGTAAGTGTAAACAGGTTTTGTGCCTTTTTCTGTTTCTAGAATTACATAAGTAGTGTTTCTAAAATCCTACTTATGAAAATCGTAGCTCTTATTATAATTGTTTTGTTTACTTCAAAGATTATTGCTAGCGATATAAGGTACAATCATTTATTGAAACTCTACAATTCCAATACTGACAAATGTTTAGAGGTTTCTAAAAAATACATAGCTAAACATCCCGAAAAGAGTGTTCCTTACTATTTTGCTTCCAAAATCTATTTAGACAAGTTCAATAAGAGTTCGAGGTTATCGCAAAAATATAGTTTAATGAGCCGCAGCATTTCTTATGGAACCAAATTGGACAAACTTAATGATGTCGCATTAGAATCTAAGGTAGATTGGAATACTTATCGAGAAGAGATTGTAGCTAAATCTGTAACCTTAATATCGGACCTAAACAATGCTGATTTTGGAGACAAAGCAAGCAAGCTTTCTAAACAATTAAACCGCCTTGAGTATTCTTCTCCAAAAAAGGAAACCCTGAAAGATGAAGTAGCTGCGGAAGGCTTTAAAATGATGTACTACGGTCTTCCTAGTGGAAATGAACGCATCAAATCAGCAAGCCCTTTAAACGAAAAAGAAATACTGGCTATGATTAATTGCGAAAGAAAAAAACAAGGGATGCAAGAATTAATATGGGAGGAAGATTTAGCAAGAGCTGCGCGTTATCACGCCTATGATTTAGCAACACAAAAATATTTTGATCACAACTCTTATGACAGAAAAAATGGCAAATTGATTAAAGTTGGAGGAACCTTTGAAAGAATTCATAGATTTTATTCCAAGTCATTTGTTAATTCCGAAAACATAGCTGCTGGGAGCTCCACTCCTAAAGGAACTTATACGCAATGGTATAACAGCCCCGGTCATTATAAAAATATGTTTAACAGAAAAAGTGAAAAAGTAGGGATAGGAATCTACTATGATAAGAATAGTTTATATGGTTACTACTGGGTTTTCTGTACAGCTCAGTAAGATCTCTTCCGACCGAAATTTGGTAAAGCCCTTCAACAGGTAATAGTTTACTCCAAAATTTAATTTATAAACTTTAAATAAGGACGAGAGTATTAGATTACTTTTAGTGCAAATAATGCACTCATGTTCATCGTTTATATTCTTCAAAATAAAAAAACACGTATCACTCAAATTGGGTTTACCGAAGACTTAATTGAAACGCATACACTGCTTGAAAAAAAGCTTAAAACAAAGTTATCTCTTGTTGGACAAGAAAGATATAAGTCAAAAAAAGATGCAATGATTCGGGTGAAGCAATTACGCAATAAAGTTAAATAGCCTAAACCAAAAACTGGAACAAATCAGGCTTATCGTTCAAGTATTCACCAAAAAAACCCTTCTCTTTCATTCTATTCTGAAGCGCATTAAGTGTTGAAGAATTTTCAAGTTCTACGCCAACAACTGCTGGTCCCATATTTCGGTTGTGTTTTTTTGTATACTCGAAATGAGTGATATCATCATTTGGACCCAATATATCTGCTACAAATTCTTTCAATGCCCCCGCCCTTTGCGGAAAACTTATTATGAAATAGTGTTTTAAATTTGCATGTAAAAGAGCTCTCTCTTTAATTTCTTCAGTTCGCGTTATATCGTTATTACTTCCACTCACCAAGCAGACAACATTCTTTCCGCGTATTTCATGTTTAAACTGATTCAGCACAGCTATTGAAAGCGCTCCAGCCGGTTCTACCACAATTGCATCTTTATTGTACAAGTCCAGTATCGTTTGACACACTTCCCCTTCTTTTACAAGAGACATGCTGAATAAATACTGCTGACAAAGATCAAAATTTAAATCCCCTACCCTTTGAACAGAGGCTCCATCCACAAATTTATCTATGTGATCTAATTTAACATTAACTCCCTTTTCTAAAGAAGTCGACATCGACGGAGCACCAAATGGTTCAACTCCTATGACTTTTGTATTTGGAGATAGTTCCTTAAATATCGATGAGATTCCAGCTGCGACACCTCCTCCGCCAACAGGGACAAATAAATAATCTATTTCTTGTTCGGATTGCTCTAAAATTTCTAAAGCAATTGTCGCTTGCCCTTCAATTACTTTTTCATCATCAAACGGATGAACAAAGCTCATCTTGTTATGCGTACAATATTCTTTTGCAGAAAAGGAAGCATCGTCAAACGTATCGCCTATTATTACTATCTCTATAAACGCACCACCAAACATTTTGACTTGTTCAATTTTCTGTTTTGGCGTTGGAGTCGGCATAAAAATAACCCCTTTTACTTTTAGTTTGAAGCAAGAAAAAGCAACACCTTGCGCATGATTTCCAGCACTTGCACAAACAACCCCCCTCTTTAATTCTTCCTGTGTTAAAGAAGCAATTTTGTTATAGGCTCCTCTTATTTTATAAGACCTCACCTGTTGCAAGTCTTCTCGTTTTAAAACAATATTAGATTCAAATTTTTGCGCTAAATTTTCATTCCGCATCAAAGGTGTTTTCAAGGCAACATCACATAAAAGTAATGCTGCCTTTTGTACATTTTCTAACCTAACTTGCGCCCGCATCCTAATAGTTTAATTCCAGTTTTTTCATTTGAGTCATGGACAACCGCAGTCTAGCACCAACTTTTTCGATAGGATGATCTTTAACCTTATTGTCTAATTCATCGATTTTCTCTGCATTAATATAGTTTGGATTAAAAAATGGTTTACCAATTACAACGTTATCGACTGACTTCATAAAATCTTTCAATAAAGGTTTACATGCATGGTTAAACAAATAACATCCGTATTCGGCAGTATCAGAAATTACGCGGTTCATTTCGTATAGCTTTTTTCTAGCTATAGTATTGGCAATTAATGGCGCTTCATGCAATGATTCATAATAAGCTGACTCTGCTTTTATACCGTTTTTAACCATTGTTTCGTAAGCTAATTCAACGCCAACTTTAGTGAATGCTACCATTAATAACCCGTTATCAAAAAATTCCTGATTAGAAATATTTTCTTCCATTTCGATAGCCTTTTCAAATGCTGTCTCTCCCGTTTCCGCTCTCCAAGTTAACAACTCCGTATCGTTGTTTGCCCAATCTTTCATCATCATCAAGGAGAAATCTCCTGATAAAACATCTTTCATGTGCTTTTCAAACAAGGGCTTCATCAAGGTCTTTAATTCAGTTGCCAATTCATTTGTCTTTACTTTAGAGGCATCATCCAATCGGTTCATCATTTGCGTTAACCCTCCATGCTTCAATTCTTCTGTTATAGCTTCCCAACCATATTGAACTAATTTAGAAGCATATCCAGCATCAATTCCATTTTCAATCATTTTATCAAAATAAAGAATTGAGCCTGTTTGTAAGACACCACAAAGAATAGTCTGCTCTCCCATTAAATCAGATTTAACCTCAGCTACAAAAGATGAATTTAGCACTCCTGCCATATGCCCTCCAGTTGCCACAGCATAAGCTTTTGCAATTTCTAAGCCATCACCATTTGGGTTGTTTTCTGGATGAACTGCGATTAATGTTGGCACACCAAACCCTCTTTTATACTCTTCTCTAACCTCTGAACCTGGAGATTTTGGCGCCATCATAATAACCGTTAAATCTTCACGAACTTTCATTCCTTCTTCAACAATGTTAAATCCATGAGAATAGGATAAAGCAGCTCCCAATTTCATTAATGGCATTACTTTATTGACAACATCTGTATGCTGTTTATCTGGGGTCAAGTTGATTACTAAATCCGCATTTGGAATCATTTCTTTATACGTTCCTACTTCAAATTTATTCTCAACCGCGTTCAAATAAGATTGTCGCTTAGTTTCGATTGCCTCTTTTCTTAATGCATAAGAAACATGCAGTCCTGAATCTCTCATATTAAGCCCTTGATTTAATCCTTGAGCTCCACATCCAACGATTACTACTTTTTTGTTCTTAAGTTTATCAACTCCATTCACAAATTCGGAGCTGTCCATAAAATCGCATTTTCCAAGCTGCAAAAGTTGGTCTTCTGGCGATAGTGAATTGTAATAATTTCCCATTGCTTCTATTTTTTTAATATTGTATGTTTTCTAATTCTTCAACTATTGATTTCAAAGTTTTCATAGGCTTGGTAATAGCTACTCTTCCCGATCTAACAAACTCCAGCATCCCGTAGGGCTCTAACTCATCAAAAAGTGCTTGTGTTTCATCCTTATGCCCGGTTTTTTCAATAACCGTAAATGCAGGTTCAACCGACAAAACCCGAGCATGATGCGCTCTGACTATTTTCTCAGCCTCCCCTCCAGATAGCAACACTTCAGTGGGTACTTTGTATAAGGCTATTTCCTGATAAACCACTTCCGAATCCTTGTGATAAACCGCCTTAACCACCTCAACTTGTTTTTCAAGCTGAAGAACGACCTTCTTTACCATATCTTCAGCTTCACTTATTACAAGTGTGTAGCGATGGATATTTTGTATTTCGCTTTCGGATGCAGCAATACTCTCAATATTTATTTTCCTGCGTGTAAATATTATTGTCACTCTGTTCAGCATACCTACTATATCTTCGGTAAAAACCGAAATTGTATATCTCTCTTTTTTCATTTTATTTAAGTCTTATCTCGCTTACTGAAGCCCCCGTTGGCACCATTGGAAAAACATTATTTTCTTGTCCAACTGCTGCTTCTAAAAAATAAGCCCCTTTATGGCTCAACATTTCCTTAACTGCATCGGCTAATTCATCTCGTTTCACTACCTTTTTAGTAGTAATACCATATCCAGAAACAATCGTTTGAAAATCTGGATTAACCATAGTTGTAGATGCATATCTTTTTTCGAAAAACATCTCTTGCCATTGTCTAACCATTCCCAGGAACTCATTATTCAGAACTACTATTTTAACATCAACTCCATATTGAAACATAGTCCCTAGCTCTTGAAGTGTCATCTGAAAACCACCATCACCGATAACAGCAACCACCTGTTTATTTGGTTGCCCCATTTTTGCTCCAATAGCAGCTGGTAAACAAAAACCCATAGTTCCTAGCCCACCGGAGGTTATCATCGATTTGGTTTGTTGGAATTTAAAATATCTGCAAGCCATCATTTGATGCTGCCCTACATCAGTCACTACTATATTATTATGATCAGACTGAATGTTTATTTCATTTATCACCTCACCCATCGACAGTTTTTCAGTTGACGGAAAAAGCTCATTTTCAATTACCACTTGATATTCTTCCTTTTCTAACTCTCTAAATTGCTGCAACCACGCTGTATGTGTTTTTTCATCTACTATTTTAGATAATTCCAATATCGCTTCTTTGGCATCCGCAATAACAGCAACATGTGCATGCACATTTTTACTAAGCTCTGACGGGTCTATTTCTATATGTACAACTTTTGCTTGCTTTGCATACCTGCTTAAATCGCCTGTTATTCTATCGTCGAAACGCATACCAATCGCTATCAAAACATCACATTCGTTTGTGAGTTTATTAGGCGCATAATTTCCATGCATTCCTAACATTCCCACATTTAAATAGTGATCCGATTCCAGTGCAGATAGCCCTAATATTGTCCAAGCAGCAGGAATTCCTGTTTTTTCGATAAAAGCTTTAAATTCTTTCTCAGCTTTAGACAAGATTATTCCTTGACCAAATAATATAAATGGACGTTTAGCACTATTGATTAATTTAGCTGCAGCTTTTACCGATGTCAAATCCAATTTTGGTTTAGGCCGATAGCTTCTCATACCAGTGAATGGAACAAAGTTAAAATCTACTTTTCCAAACTGTGCATCTTTTGTTATATCCACCAATACAGGCCCTGGTTTTCCAGAACGTGCTATGTAAAATGCCTTCGCTATTGCCATTGGTATTTCTTCTGCACGAGTAACCTGAAAATTCCATTTTGTAACTGGCATTGATATTCCAATAACATCCGTTTCCTGAAAAGCATCAGTGCCTAATAAATGACTCGCAACTTGTCCTGTTATACAAACTAAAGGAGTTGAATCAATTTGTGCATCTGCTATTCCTGTTATCAAGTTGGTTGCTCCTGGACCTGAAGTTGCAATACAAACACCAACCTTTCCTGTTGCTCTGGCATATCCTTGGGCTGCATGCACAGCTCCTTGTTCGTGTCTGGCTAAAACATGTTTTAATTCCTCTTCAACATCATATAATGCATCATAAACTGGCATAATAGCGCCTCCTGGATATCCAAACATCAAATCTACACCTTCCGCTATTAAAGCTTGAACTACTGCTTGTGAACCAGTCATTAAACCTTGTTTCGGCATTGTGTTTTTAACTTCTAACGTTTCCATTTTATTCATTTTAAAATTCATCTGTAACACAACCTTCTGAGGCACATGAAACGGTTTTCGCATATTTATACATAACTCCCTTTTTAAACTTTAATTGAGGGGCTACCCAATTACCCTTTCTTCTTTCTAATTCTTCATCAGAAACGTCCATATTAATTGTGTTTTTAACAGCGTTTATGGTAATAACATCTCCATTTTCTAACAATGCAATAGGACCTCCGTCTTGCGCTTCTGGAGAGACATGCCCAACGACAAACCCATGCGAACCACCAGAAAATCTACCGTCCGTTATTAAAGCAACATCGTTACCTAAACCAGCACCTATTATGGCAGCAGTTGGTTTTAACATTTCAGGCATTCCTGGCCCACCTTTAGGACCTTCATAACGAATTACAACAACATCTCCTTTTTGAACTTCTCCGTTTCGGATTCCGTCATTAGCTTCATATTCTGAGTTATATACCCGAGCAGTTCCAGTGAATTCAAGTCCTTCTTTTCCTGTTATTTTTGCTACAGCTCCTTTTGGAGAAATATTTCCTTTTAAAACACGTAAATGACCTGTTGGTTTTATTGGATTATCCAATGGTCTTATTACTTTTTGACCATCCTTTAAACTAGGTACATCCTTTAAATTTTCTGCTAAAGTTTTCCCAGTCACCGTTAAACAATCACCATGCAGCATATTATTTTCCAACATGAACTTTAATACTGCAGGAATTCCTCCAACCTCGTGTACATTCTCCATTAAAAATTCTCCACTTGGTTTTAAGTCTGCTAAAAAAGGTGTAGTATCAGATATCATTTGAAAATCATCCAATTTAAACTCAACATCCGCAGCCTTAGCGATTGCAAGAAAATGTAAAACAGCATTTGTAGATCCGCCCAAAACTGTAACGAGTCTTATAGCATTTTCCATTGACCTTCTGGTAACGATGTCCTTTGGTTTTATATCTCTCTCAAGTAACAAGCGCATTGCTTCACCAGCTTTTATACTTTCCATTTTCTTTTCAGAACTCAAAGCTGGATTAGAAGAATTATAAGGTAATGACATTCCAAGCGCCTCTATTGCTGATGCCATGGTATTTGCAGTATACATTCCTCCACAAGCACCAGCGCCAGGACAAGCTTTTTTTATTACTTCTTTGTATTCCTTATCATCTATCGTTCCTGCAACTTTTTGACCCCATGCTTCAAATGCTGAAACAACATCCAAAGGTTTATCATTATGACAACCAGAGGCAATCGTTCCACCATAAACCAATAGGCTTGGTCTATTTAACCTTAACATTGCCATTAATGCTCCTGGCATATTCTTATCACAACCAACTACAGTAACTAAACCATCATAAGACATCCCCTCGACAACTGTTTCCATAGAATCAGCGATAACATCTCTCGATGGAAGAGAAAATCGCATTCCAGGGGTACCCATTGATATACCATCACTAACGCCAATTGTGTTAAAAACCAATCCTACTAAATCCGCATTTATTGTGCCTTGCTTAACTTGTTGGGCAAGATCGTTCAAATGCATGTTACATGGATTTCCTTCGTATCCGGTACTAGCAATACCAACAAATGCTTTAGAAAAATCTGCTTCAGTCAGTCCTATTGCATGCAACATGGCTTGAGCTGCTGGCTGAGAATCGTCTTGTGTTACTCTTTTGCTAAACTTATTCATTTTATACTAATTCAAATTGTTTGTATTCCTGTTTTCTAACCCGGTTTTGATAAGCATTTGCCAAATCAAATCCTATTGTGTCTTCCCAATTCAGGTTAAATTTGTGATTATCTAAACTCTCTATACCTGCAACTTCAGCTGCAGTTCCTGTAAAAAAAGCACCATCAGCTTCATACACTTCTGCTGGAGTGAAAAATTTCTCTTCCAATTCAAAGCCTAATTCAGCAGCCAGTTCAAATATGGTTTGTCTTGTTACACCATTTAATATATTTCCTAATGGAGCAGTAAAAAGCTTACCCTCTTTTTCATAAAAGAAATTTGCGCCTGGACCTTCAGCAACCTTTTCATTCATATCTAATAACAAAGCTTCATCGAACCCTTTTTGCTTTGCTTCAGTAGTTGCTAAAATCGAATTTGTATAGTGTCCTGAAACTTTTGCTTCAACAAAACATGATTTCGGATTTGGCCTTTGAAAAGAAGAAGTCATTAAACGTAAGTGAGAATCGCCTAAGTATTTACCCCATTCCCAAGCAGATAGCATAACATGCACGTCATTAGTTGGCTGTAAGGCCATATTTTCTCCGAGATAAACTAATGGTCTGATGTAAGCATTATCCAATTTGTTTTTTTCTAATAGTTCATAAGTAATGGCCGTTAACTCCTCCACTGAATATTCCAATTGGATATGCATTTTCTCTGCAGAGTAGAGCAATCTTTTGTAATGCTCTTTTGCCTTAAAAACTTTCGCGCCATCTTCTGTTTTATAAGACCTAATTCCTTCAAAAACTCCAGCTCCATAATGCAAAGTTTGTGAATAAAGGCTCGTAGATGCCTTTTTAGCTTTTAACCACTCACCGTCCAAATAGATTATAGTTTCATCGTTGTAATACATTTTGTTTTTGTTTAGTTAAAATTTATTCTTCAAAAAAAAAGCCTTTCTCTAGAGAGAAAGGCTTTAAATATTTATTCAATATTCTTCCTATCTCACCAAAGAGGTAAATAAATAATAATGATTATTATGAATGTTATATTTATTATTCTGTTCATTTCGATTGCAAATTTAACTCCTATTGTAGCATTTATCTCAACTCATTATTTCAAAAAATAAAAAGTCTGATTTATATATTCCAGATATTAAATCATAAAAAAAAGCCATCCTTATTGCCTGTGATCAATAATCACGACATTAATAATAGGTAAAGAAGTTTCCGTTTTTGATATAACATTAGAATAAAAATGTATAATTTAGTCTGCTAATCAATACATAAAATCATGAAAAAGACATTTTTTATAGTACCTATTCTAATAGGGATACTCAGTTTTACGATAAATAAAGAAGAAGTAGGCACTATATCAGATTATTCCTGTGATAGTTTTTTAAGTAAATTAAATGTAGCCTCAGGGAAAACTGGAGCTCCAGGAGAGCCCAATTGCACACAATGTCATGCTGGATCAGCTTCTTCAGGGCTAGGAGTTAATACATTGATCTTTTCTGGCGCCAATGATGAATATGTTCCAGGTGAGACATATACATTTAACTTAGATGTAATGAATAGTACTACTACTGGATTTCAAATGACAGGCTTAGATAATTCTAATATAAAAGCAGGAAGTTTCACTGCAGGAACTGGTTCGAACATTCAAACAAGTTCTGGCAAAGAATACATTAATCATTCTGGTGGTACTTTATCATCTTGGACTTTTGATTGGACTGCTCCATTCACTGCTGTTGGAGATGTTACTTTTTATTTGGCATCGAATGTCGCTAATGGAAATGGCGTAACCAGTGGAGATGAGATTTATTTAACGGAGCTAGTATTAGCGCAGGCGAGTGTTGGAATGGAAGAGTCATTATTAACTAATACAGACTTTAGTGTTAGCTTTAATTCTAATTCAAATGAAATAAATCTTCATTACATTTCTAATAAACAAGCTACCGTAAGCGCCAAAGTGTATAACGTTAATGGTAAAGAAATCTTCGCAAAGCAATTGGGTAATTCCCTTCAGGGAGAAAACAACAATACTCTAAAATTGAAGAAACAGTTGCCAACCGGAGTCTATTTGGTCACATTAGAAATTAATTCTGAATATTTTACAAAGAAACTATTTCTTCAGCATAATTAGAATCTCTTTTTTTAATCTGTAGTCTTTACTCTATCTTAAATCACAAGGAATAGAGCTAAAGATTAATGACGTGGCAACATCATAATTTGACGATTAGCCATCAAAAGATTGAGTTACTCCTAAAACCATAATGCAAGAATTAATTTAGATAAGTTATTTTAAATCCCCATCAAATCCTTGTCTATCTCCTCTTGCTTCTTAAACTTCTCTAAGAGCAGTGTATATAAATCAACATTACTGTGAACAACCCCGGCGTACTCAGAATAATCGATAGTGATACTTTTAACATTGACTACAGACTTCTCCAATTTACGTTTCAACAAGAACAGCATTTTTGTTTTTGTTTTCCCTTCAAAATTAAAATAAACAGCACGTAATAATTCTCCTATAAAACTTTCGGATATATAGAAGGTCCGAAATACACTTAACAACTCATTTTCCGATAGTGTAGGATATTTGTCCTTTAAACGTTTAGCTACTATATGTTTTTTTGAAAAGTCTGATTTGACAGGATCAGTAAAAGAGCTCACTTTTAAGGTTAAATTATTTTCTTCCATTGCAAATGATAAGGAGGCATGCCTTAGCTCGGAAAACTCTTGTTTTCTCATTGAGTTCATCTTTTCTTTATGAGTATCTCCTGGATAATTATCTAGCTCTTTTGCTGAAGATGAAATTAGTTCTCCTCCTCTTACTTCACCTATTCCGTTTGCAATTAAATCTAAATTAACATCTGCTCCATGAACATAATTGCTGTGTAATTGCTTACTTACTTCATATAATTCAACTGGATTCAAAGAAAAATTATCCAATTCAAATTCATCCGAAGCAAAAGCGTCATCAAATTCCAGGTAAAAATCATTTGCCAATTTATCTTCAGGCATTCCGGTTGTAACACCTACTTGCAACTGTACTTCATCCACATGTTCACTAGTAGCATCCAATCCTATTGTAATTACACGAACATCAAAACTTTCTGATTTTAAAGAATCTGGAATTACAAAGTTTTGTGTGAATGCGTTAAAAGTACATCCATCTTTAAAGGTATATACGAAACCGAACTTAGAATATTCCATTTGAAAAGCCCCTAAAAACATTTTCAATTCCGCTAACCTAAACTTAAACGCTTTCAATCTTTTCTGTTCAACTGCCAATTCTTCTTTAGATCTTATTAATTGTTTTTCGATTTGAGGTTTACGGTTGTACAATGCCGAAAGTCTTTCTTGTAAGAAACCAATTTTCTTTTGGTTCTTATTCTGAGCATATCGATTTTCATCTAACTCAAATTCTGTCTCTTTAATTTGCAATAGCTTTTCTGCTAAAGCTTCTGTGTAATGCTCTACCCAATATTTTAATCCTTCCTTACCGTTAATTTCATTATCTACAAATGGGATACTATTAAATTCTAGTCTTTTAATATTTGTATGCAGGGTTTGGCCATTACCAAAAGTAGAATCAGGGGAAAGCTCTTTTGAAAGTTTAGATGCATAAAACAAATAGGATTGGCCTTCTCTAGTTACTACCACCGTTGATTGCTGTCGAGAGTTAAACCCCCACATGCTAAAATGTAAATTCGTATACCCCTGCCTATTTGTTTCAAATTCCCTAATTGTAGTTTGATTTGCAACAATAGATTGCATGTTTTGATCGCCAGAGACTATTTTCGTGTCATAAGTGAATAATCCTATGCCTTTTGGATTACCCAAACTGTGCTTATTCCCTCTAAGCAACTCATTTTCATCAAGTAATCCTGCTGTTCCACTTCCATCTCCCGCAGACAACAAGATACTTTTATAAAAACCACTTTTTCCACCTATTTTTAAAAAATATTCATACGACTTGTTCTGAATAAAACTCCGAATAGATTCGGAAATAACATTGACTATCTCTTGTTGCTCAACCAGCTTAAAACTTTTCAAATTATTTAATTCCTTTACTCTATTATTAAAAATAATGTTTGGATCCAGAACATCCATTATCTCAGAAATTGGTATCCGTTTACCATTTTTTATACGAACCGCTTTATCTGGAAGATTACTGGATAATTCTCTTAAAAAATTAACATATACACTATCCGATATTCCCTCAATTTTTACTTCATCCCGTCTCTTTAGTTCGCGATAAGTAGTTTGTAAGGCCATTTTGGTTGCTACTTCAGAAAGCAGTCCTTGCGATGTTTTTTTAATTTCGTTAAAGTTCACTTCTAACAATGAAGGTTCATAGATAACGACTTGCTCTATAGAATCATAATCAATGATTGAATCTCGCTGCATTTCTCCTTTTCTTTTATATAAGAAATAGACAGTATCCCCCGCGTAATTAAAGCACTCTCCAAGGTTCCTGTTTAATGTAGGACTTTTAAGAACAACGTGATATAAAATCGCTTTTTCCTCAGGCGTAAGCATACTATTTTGACCCCAAGAAAAATTTGAGGTAAATAACAACAATAACAGAAAATATGTTTTGATTGGTTTCACTTTGCTATTATAACAGAAAAAGCCCAAAAAGGGACATTTAATAAGATATCTTTATCAAAAATTTTAAATGAGTTAAATGAATTTTGAAGACAATCCTAAAAGCATAAAATTCCATGTAAAAAAGTTCTTAAGTAAAAATCAAGATCGCTTTAAGAATAAAAAAGTTATTGACTTCCCTGCAGGTAATGGAGTAACATCAAGGATCTTACTGGAGTTTGGAGCAGAGCCATACCCATTTGATTTATTTCCAGAATACTTTAACATAGAAGAACTAACTTGCAATCGAGCTAACATTAATGAAGGAATCCCATTAGATGATAAATTTGGAGATTTGCTTATTTGTCAAGAAGGTATCGAACATTTTTCAGATCAGCTATTGGCTTTTAAAAACTTTAACCGTGTCATAAAAAAAGGTGGAAACTTATTAATTACAACACCTAACTACTCTAATTTAAAAGCAAAATTAAGTTATCTATCGGGAGAATCAGAAAGGTTTGGATCAATGATGGCTCCGAATGAATTGGACAGTGTATGGATGTCTAAGCAAGATATTACGAGCGAAGTATATTATGGCCATATATTTTTAGTTGGAATTCAAAAACTACGTGTCCTCGGTCAGCTATCTGGATTTAAAATTAAGGAGGTTCATTTTACCAGAATGAAATCAACATCCTTTTTTCTGTTGTTTATCTTTTACCCTTTCATCTATTTTTCTAATTGGCGAGCTTATAAAAAACGATTACGAAAAAATAAAGATTACGACTTTGCTACTAAAAAGGAAGTATATAAAGAGATATTTAAACTAAATACAAGTTTTAAAATTCTTACTGACCATAGCCTAATGGTTGAATTTGAAAAAATAATGGATGTTTCGGAAGTTGGTAAAAAATTAAAAAGTCAGCACAAAGAATTTGGACGAACCTAATTGTGAATTCTCGTTGATTCAAATCTTTTATGAACAACAGCTTTTATCTCTTTCTATTAAATCCATTTTCCATTTCATTACTTTTGGATAATTACAAGCTAAATTGCTTAAATCGTCTTTTTTTCAAATGGAAACCCTGTTCATAATAAGAATTAAATTATCTTCGATAAAAATATAAAACCAATAAATATGAACAGTATTAAATCAATATTATTAGCTGCTGGAATAATTGCCACATCAGCATTTTCTGCGCAGTTAAAGACACCACAACCAAGTCCAACAGCGTCAATTCAACAAACAATTGGATTATCCGAAGTAACAGTGGTTTACTCAAGGCCTGGGATGAAAGAACGAAAGATTTTTGGAGAATTAGTTGCTTTAGGAGAGATATGGAGAACAGGAGCTAATGGAGCTACAACTATTGAAATTAGTAACGATGTTAAAATTGGAGGAAAAGATGTTCCTGCAGGAAAATATGCTCTTTACACTATTCCGGGTGAAACCGAATGGACAATTATCATTCACAAAAACATAACTAACTGGGGTACTGGGGACTATAAAGAAGCGGAAGATTTGGTTCGTTTTACAGCTAAACCGACTAAAGTAGACAATGCAGTAGAAAGTTTTACCATAGACTTTGGTTCATTCAATTCAGGCAATGCAATTATGATGCTTTCTTGGGAGAACACGCGGGTATCTTTTCCTATCGAATCAAATGCTGATGAAGCAGTTGAAAAACAAATCAAGGAACTTTTAATTGATGGTCCAAGTGCAGGAACGTATTATTCTGCGGCACGGCATTATCTTGATAATGATAAAGACATGACTCAAGCTTTAACATGGATTAACACTGCTATTGAAAAAAGGCCAGAAGCATTTTGGTACATGCATCAAAAAGCAAAAATTCAAGGGGAATTAGGAAAAACTAAGGAGGCAATTGCTACTGCTGAAAAATCTATGCAGTTGGCGAAAGAAAGCAAAGATGGAGATTATGGCTACATTGCTAACAATGAAAAACTGATTAAACAACTGAAAGAACAGAAGTAATTGTCAAATTGAAAATTAGGTATGCAAAGCCCTCTGTTAATCCAGGGGGCTTTTTTTATTCTTTCAAATCAGGAGTTTTCTTCATCATCAGTTGAATTATATATCCAAATAAAATAACAAGAATACATCCAACGACATTATACCATAAATAGGACATTTTTAGCCAGACTGGAGCTATTTCATTCGCATTTAAATAATGCACCCCAATGACACAAATTTCGGCTAATATTGCCGCAACAAAAACAGCGTGGCCTTTCACATATTTGAAATAAAATGCTACCAGAAAGATTCCCAAAATAGTCCCATAAAATAATGACCCCAATAAATTTACGGCTTGAATTAAATTCTCAAACAGAGAGGCATAAGTTGCAAACAGAATTGCCAAGAGCCCCCACATTAAAGTAAATAGTTTACTCGATCTAAGATAGTGGTGGTCACTTTCTTTCTTTTTAATAGATCGTTTATATAAATCGATGGTTGTTGTGGATGAAAGGGCATTTAACTCTGAAGCGGTTGAGGACATAGCCGCAGAAAACATTACTGCAAATAGCAACCCAATCATTCCAATAGGTAGATTATCCATCACAAATGTCATGAAAATATAATCCTTGTCATTCGTTTCAGCATCTTCATCAACAAGTTTTACCAAAACTTTTACTTCCTCTCTAATTTCATCTGATTCATTCTGTAAAGTTTGCACATTGGATTTTAATTGATTAACCAAAACTTCGTCTTCCTTATTAATAGCATCAACCATATTGAATAACTCCGCTTGCTTTTCCTCAAAAAGTGCGGAATAATTTTCTTGTAAATCCGCATATTCTCCATGATACTCAGACTGAATTACTTTTTCACTCTCCACCTTATTAAAAAACATAGGAGGTTCATTGAACTGATAAAAAACAAAAACCATTACTCCAATCAATAAGATTACAAATTGCATTGGAACTTTTAATAATCCATTCATTATTAACCCAAGACGACTTTCCGATAATGATTTCCCAGACAAATACCGTTGTACCTGAGATTGATCGGTTCCAAAATAAGACATAAACAAAAACAACGCAGCAGTAATCCCGGACCAAAAATTATATCGATTGTTTAGGTCAAACTCAAAATCAACTACTTCAAGTTTCCCCATTTTACCTGCTACGTGGAGCGCATCGCTTAATCCAATTTCTTTTGGCAACATTGAAACAACCATTATTCCGGCCAACACCATTCCCCCCATCATAACGGCCATTTGCTGCTTTTGGGTTTGTGTAACGGCTTTTGTACCACCAGAAACAGTATATACAATTACCAATAATCCAATAAAAATATTTGTGGCGACTAGATTCCAGTCCAATAGCGTGGATAAAATAATAGCAGGAGCGTAAATTGTTATTCCGGCAGCCAGACCTCTTTGAACCAAAAACAAAATCGAAGCCAACGACCTAGTTTTCAAATCAAACCTAGTTTCTAAATATTCGTAGGCAGTGAATACTTTTAATTTATAAAAAATAGGAATAAAAGTAACGGACAATATGATCATCGCTATGGGTAACCCGAAATAGAATTGCACAAAACCCATCCCATCCATATAGGCCTGACCAGGTGTGGACAAAAAAGTAATCGCACTAGCTTGTGTTGCCATTATGGAAATACCGATCCCCCACCATTTATCTTGGTTATCTCCTTTTAAGTAGCCTTCGAGGTTTTTTGCTCCTCTAGTTTTCCAAACCCCATAGATGACTATGGTTAAGAGTGTTCCGATTAAAATTAACCAATCTAAAGCGCTCATGAATAGGTCTTAGTAAGCAAATAAAAGAGGAAGACTAAAACCGCCAATACTATAATCAGTAGAGCATACCAACCCTTCCAAGATTTAAAAACCGGAGGTTTTTCCTCTTGATTGTTGTTTGAAATATCGTTACTCATTTCCTAAACTCAAGATATTAACCAATAACCGATATGCCCCAGGGACTCCTGCAGGAAGCTCTCTAAAAAAAGAAATTCCTGTATAAACGTAATTTCCTTTCCCATATTTGGCGACTAATAGCGAACCACTTTTTGGTTCCTCTCCAGTGTCATGCCAACTTAAAATTGCTTCATATTTTTCGTCCCATTGATGCGGGAAGTAAAGCCCTCTTTCTTGCACCCAATTATCAAAATCAGTTTTAGTTATTTTATTAGGCTTATTTAGAATTTGATGATCTGGCAATAAAAATGATACTTCGGCATCCTCTTCTGTAACCCGATCTTTAGAAAGTTCAATTGGAAATGGACTAAAATCTTTTGTTTTTAGGCTGTGAGCCGTGTTGTATTGAACGATAAGGTTTCCTCCATTTTCGCAATACTTTAATAATTTTGGCATAATAAAATCGGCTCGCTCATTTATATTTAAAAAACGAATTCCTAAAAGAATCGCGTCATACCCTGCAAGATTATCTTGTGCCAAATCAGATTCTTCTAATATATCTACTTCATATCCAATATTGCGAAGTGATTCGGGAACAACGTCTCCCGCGCCTGATAGATAAGCCACTTTTTTTCCTTTCTTTTGAATGTCAACAAAAACTAATTTCGTATCTGAATCAGGGAACCACACTTGAGTCGGAATGTGATCATACTCAATACTATTTAAAGCCCGCGACTTTTTTCCATTAATAAATACTTCAAGTGAACCTTCTTTAGCCTCCTTTGAAGCGGAAACCATTGCAGTCACTTTTAGCTCCTGATGTTTCTTCTCCAAAGTAAATTCTTTCTCATATACCAAATTCCAACCTTCCGGAGCTTTTAATTCCAACTGCCCTCTTTGATTCTCTGTATTCGTCGTTAATTTAATAATGACCTTTTGCGGAACTGCACTTGAAAACAAATAAATAGGTTGATCCAAATTCGCAGTTATTTTGGGCGATATTATAAAGGGCCTATATAACTCTCCTTTAACGGGATCATTTTTCTTATAAATTAATGGAAATGATATTTCGATAATATCCGCTTCAAATTTTAATCGAGCTTTAAATTTTATCGCTGGATCATTTTCTGGTGTTCCAATTAGCTTCTGATCATTGACACTATAGGTACCCTTACTTGCTTTTTCCTCAAGCCAGTAAGGCTGAGAAACTGGAAGTGGTGGAACAATAAATTTGGAAGTAATGACCTCTTTCTTATTTGGCTCCAATTTTTTATTTACACTACATTCATAAGCTAACTCCGAAGAAGAAATGATTTCAATTTCTATATTAAGTCCAGATGTTCTTTGAATGATCTCAAAATCCACGGACAATGAGTCTCCAGTTGTTTTTGAAAAATCATCCGCTTTTGCCTCAATATAAATACCAGAACACTGTACAATCAAATCATCAATTTCTCTTAACTTTATTTCTTTCCAAAACTCGTTATTAATTTTCGCTATATCCTTCCTCAGCAGCAATAATTCTTTCACTATAGCTCCTGGGTTTCGAGGCTCATAATGTCCAATTATAGTATTAACGTTATCCTGAATGTGTTCTGCGCCGTTAATTCTTAGCCAATTTGCGTTAGAACCATTGTCAAATAATTTCTCCGATTTACTTCCTTTTACATATTCGAAAAACTCCTCCTGGAAACCTCTTGAGCCAGTGGAACCGAAACCTTGGCTTTTATGCATAGTTCTGCTTATAGCAGCCATTTCATTATAGGACATCCCCAAAAGCGCATTGTATAACCCTATGTTCTCAGCGACAACATTTTCATCTTCTGCAGAAATTTTATCATTCCACCACCTGCCTGTATTCAGTAAAAGCCTTTCCGTTTTCCAGACATCCACATACTTTAATTGTTCAGCAAACGCAGTAGGGTCCGCTGCCATTTCAAAAGCTTCCTCAGCGAGCAAAGCTGAAGATGTATG
Organism: uncultured Flavobacteriales bacterium; assembly: GCA_963926405.1. Lineage (GTDB taxonomy): Bacteria > Bacteroidota > Bacteroidia > Flavobacteriales_D > Parvicellaceae > CALSMU01. The sequence goes on along the minus strand of CAWUXI010000057.1, from coordinate 10,331 downwards.
ATGACCATGACCACCTCTTCCATCAGCGGGAAATCGGCAAATAATTAAATCAGGACGGAATTTCCGAATCACCCAAACGACATCCGACAGAACTTTGTTCTTATCCCAAATATCCAAAGTCTCTTCCGGTGTTTTAGAATAACCAAAATCGTTTGCTCTAGTAAAAAACTGTTGGCCGCCATCTATTCTTCTAGCGGCTAATAATTCTTGTGTTCTTATAATTCCAAGTTCTTCTCTAATTTCCGGACCGACAAGATTTTGCCCACCATCTCCTCTGGTTATCGAAAGATAACCGGTATTATACAAACTTTCATTTGCTGCATAACTTATAAAACGAGTGTTTTCGTCATCTGGGTGAGCTGCCAAATACAACACATTTCCCAAAACCCCTAGCTTTTCTAATTTTTGATTTATTTCAGCCGTACTCCATTGTTTTGGCATTTGCCCCGAAACCAAAATAGTTAATGAAAGAGTAAAAATGATTAATGATATCCTCATTGGGTCAAAAGTATTAAATTTCATAAAACAGAATGTCATAATCAATACAATTAGATTTATTCAAAATCTGAATAAAGTAAATACTTCTTTCTTGTAAATTTAAAGCTTAGTATTTCACTTTGAAAACTCTTCCATATTTCGTCAGCATCCTTTCCTGCTTCAATCATATTTCGTAATTCACCATCCCCTGTTAATAGAAGGAAAAACCCATCCTTTCTAAAAAAATCTACCTTGTTGGATGATTCTTGGTAAATAGCAACTATCCAGTGTAAATAAAGCTTTCCAAAACTCCTTAAGTAGTGTTCTCCAAAATCTTCTAAATCATATCCATTGCATTTTTCACCATCTAATTTTGGGTGTTTCGCTCCTGGTGAAGGTTTAGGAATAAAAGAAAAACCCGTTTCCGAAATTAAGGGTGAACCAATCATTTGAAAAGGTTTCTCAGTACCTCTGCCAATGCTCACATTCGTCCCTTCAAATAAACATAAAGAAGGATACAAATAAATACTTGCCATATTTGGTAAGTTAGGAGATGGTTTTATTGGTAATTCGTAAAAATCTGAATGTTCATAGTTCTGACATGTAACAACCATCAAGTCGCATTGAATACCATTGGCTAGCCATTTTTCTCCATTAATCATTTGAGCGTACTCCCCAATCGTCATACCGTGAACAATTGGTACTGGATGCATTCCAACAAAAGATTCATTCCCTTTTTTAAGAATTGGTCCATCAACATAAAATCCATTTGGATTAGGGCGATCCAGAATAATCATTTTTTTATTCTGTTCTGCACATGCTTCCATTGCATAATGCATGGTACTTATATACGTATAAAAACGCGCGCCAACATCTTGAATATCGAATATGACAACATCTATATCCAATAATTTTTCGATACTTGGTTTTCTATTTTTCATGCCGTATAATGATAAAATAGGTAAGCCAGTTTTACTATCTTTTCCATCAGTTACTTTCTCTCCGGCATCAGCATTTCCACGAAATCCGTGCTCAGGAGCAAACACTTTTCTCACATCTATTCCTAATGATAATAATGTATCTACCAAATGTATTACTCCTACCATCGAGGTTTGATTTCCAATAACAGCGACGCGCTTTTCTTTGATCATTGGTAAATATTCATCAAACATTTCACTCCCTACTTTAATGGTCGTTTTATACTGAGCTATTAATTGAAATGAATTCATTACCGCTAGAACTAGCAGTAGACCAAAAACTTTATTAAACTTGTACTTCATTAAGTCATTTTATTTGAACACTGAGCTATATATTGCAAAACGCATGCTAAAAGGGAAATCTTCTAATAAGAAAATTTCACGTCCTATAGTCTCGCTTGCAATAATAGGGATTACTTTAGGTATAGCTGTTATGCTTTTGTCAGTTTCCATTGCAACGGGTTTCCAAAAAGAGATTCGGGATAAAGTTATAGGTTTTGGTTCTCATATTCAAATAACTTCTGAATTTGGCAATCTTTCTTTTGAATCTTCCCCAATGCTTGCGGACCAATCCTTTTTGACAGACATTGCTAACGAGGACAAGGTTAATCATATTCAAAACTTTGCTTACAAACCAGCAATAATTCAAACTCGTGGGGATCAGAAAAAAGAAATTCAAGGCGTTATTTTTAAAGGGATAACCCAAGATTTTGACCCCTCATTTTTTCAAAAAAATTTAGTAAAAGGAAAAATGCCAATTTACACGAACGAAACCATCAATGATAGTATTCTAATATCTAGTTACGTAGCGAAAAAACTTACCCTTGAGCTAAATGAGAAAGTAACTACTTATTTCGTAAAAGAGGCTGGCCCGAAACAACGTAACCTAATTATTGCAGGTATTTACGAAACAGGAATGGAAGATTTCGATAAGCAATTTGCCATTATTGACATCAACCATATTCGTAAATTAAATAATTGGGGAATTACAACAAATTTATTTTTAAAAGATGAATGCAGCCATGGGTTTCCTGTGATTGAAGCACAAGTTGTTGGAGGCAATGAAAATTACAGGTATAGTTGGAACGGAGGCAGTTATTCTGATGAATACGAGATTATACTTTGCCCTATAAAAGACACAACGATTATGTTAACAACGACTGATTTTGAGTCTTATAGTTACTTAGATGAACCAGAGCCGAACTCAGTTCCAGATACTGCTTGGTTATCAATTAAAGTGGACAGTACGTTTTCCTGTGACTGTTCATCTTCTGATATGAAAATTGATTTTGACGTGGTTGATGAAAGCTCACTTAAATATAACTTCAACGGAAATACTATTACCACAACTCTAAAAACAGCAGGTGGAAGTGCAAAATATTATACAGGCGGGTTTGAAATTCTGCTCAAAGACTATAATGATTTGTTTGCAGCAAACGATTTAATCAAAAAATACACGACAAGAGAGTTTAGTGTATCAACCATAACGGAAAGAAATGAGGAAATATTTAATTGGCTTAATATGCTGGACCTAAATGTTTATATCATAATTGGGCTGATGATTTTAGTTGCAATCATCAATATGACTTCGGCACTATTAGTTATTATTTTAGAAAGAACTCAAATGATAGGCATCCTAAAAGCATTGGGCCAAGGAAATTGGAGTATCCGGAAAATATTTTTATACAATGGAGGATACCTCATCACCAAAGGAATGTTATATGGAAATATTTTAGCTATAGGAATAATTGTTCTTCAAAACCAATTTCACGTTCTTACGCTACCACAAGCCAATTACTATGTGAGCGTAGTGCCAATGTCATTTCCGGTTACTGCAATTGTTTTAGTAGATGTTTGTGCATTTGTAATCTGCTTTATGGCTTTGGTTTTACCATCCTATATGATAACTCGAATTAGCCCAGTTAAGGCAATAAAGTTTGAGTAACCTTTATTAATTAACTTGCAAGCAGAGAAATAAAGATAGATTGACTATGCTCCCAATAACATTATCTCTGAGATTACAATTTCCTTGCGATCATTAAGCCATCTCTTATTGGGAACAGAATATTTTCTACTCTAGGATCATTATGGATTTTTTGATTGTATTCTAGGATTGCTTTAGTTTCCATATCGCGTTCTTCAACTTCCTGAACAACCTTTCCGCTCCACAATACATTATCTGTAATAATATAAGCTCCTTTGGGTAGCTTATCGATTACCAAATCGAAATAATTAGAATAATTTGTCTTATCAGCATCAATAAAAACAAGATCAAATGTCTCTTGGAGACTTGGAATAATATCGATAGCATTTCCAATTCTAAAATCAATCTTATTGGAAACACTTGCCTTTTCAAAATAAGACAATGCAAAATCTTCCAATTCAGCATTTATATCTATTGTAATAAGCTTTCCATCTTCCTTTAGACCCTCTGCCAAACAGATTGCACTGTAACCTGTGTAAGTTCCTATTTCGAGAATATGGGTTGGTTGAATCATGTGACTCAACATGCTTAAAACTCTTCCTTGCAAATGCCCCGAAAGCATTCTTGGTTGCAATATTTGGATATTTGTCTGCCTATTCAAATCATTCAACACTTCAGTTTCTGATGTAGTATGAGCGACACTATAGGCCTCTATTTCCCTTGGTAAAAAATCCATCTGATAATTTATTTTTTAGGAATAAATGAAAGACTTGAAAACTTGTCAATATTCAGCATTTCATTAGCTACTTCTAATAATGATACTGCGCTAATACTATCAATTTTATCATAAACATCTTCTATGTTTTCAACCTCATCAAAATACAACATGCTTTTACCTATTGACAGCATCAAATTAGAATTACTATCATGACCAATAGCAATATGCCCTTTCAATTGTTTTTTCGCTAAAGAAAGCTGCGTTGCGCCAATTTCTTTACTTTTTAAGATATTCAACTCCTTCTTAATCAACTTCATTATTTTATCAAAATGCTTCGTTTCAGAACTGAAGTAAATATTGAAATTTCCTGTATCGACAAAGGATTGATAATTTGACTCAATGCTATAGGTATAACCATATTTTTCACGAATATTTAAATTCAATCGATTATTCATTCCACTTCCTCCTAAAATATTGGATAGCAAAACAAGTACTTTTCTTTTCTTATTTTTAAGAGGGTAAGAAGGTAACCCCATTATGCAGTGAGCCTGAACCAAATCTTTTTGTAATTCCACATTGTCCTGCTTTAATTTTGACACCGTGGTCAATTTCTCATTTGAAGATATCGCAGGAATAACAGCAAGGTGCTTTTGAATTAACTTTTCAAATTTATCATGTGGGATATTACCAACAGAACTAAATACCATTTGAGAAGTGTCCATCATTCTTTTTAAGAAACGTAGAATGTCTTTTCGTGAGAATTTTTTTACACTTTTTTCAGTTCCTAAAATTGTTCTGCCTAAAGCATGGTTTGGGTACAATATAGTTTCAAAATCTTCAAAAAGTGTTTCTGAGGGGTTATCTGCATAGGAGTGAATTTCATCCGTGATCACTTCTTTCTCTTTATCAATTTCTTTATCTAAAAACGTTGAATGAAAAGTGATATCGCAAATTAGTTCAATCGCTCTTTCATAATATTGGTTAATAAAAGAACCATATACACAAAGTTCTTCTTTAGTGGTGTAAGCATTTAACTCCCCTCCAACAGCGTCCAGTCGGCTCAAAATATGATACGCTTTTCTTTTCTGGGTTCCTTTAAATAAGCAGTGTTCGATAAGGTGTGCTATCCCATGCTCATTTTCTTTTTCGTTACGAGAACCAAACTTTAGTATTAACCCACAATGAGAAACAGCCACTCCGGGCATATATTGGTGCACTATTTTTATTCCATTTGGAAGAGTATAGGTTTTCATTTATGCCTGAATTACTTTCTTAATTATTATTAGACAGGCAAATGTACAACAGACAATTTTAAAAGAGAAGATTAATAAGAAAACTAATCTACTTGGACATTACAATTTCTCGAATTAATATATCATCCGATACTTCATCAGTAGTAATATGAAATTCTGCGTTATTTATAGCAAAGCCTTCAGCTGATATCTCCATATTAAATTTCATTTCAGGTTTAACCACAAATAAAAACTCTCCTTTTTCGTTTGGTAAATAGTACCCATATACTTCTTTTGTTGCTTCAAAATACAATGTAATCATTGCCTTAATTGGCTCTTGTGTTTGTGGGTCTTTCACCATAAACTTTACCGGTGTTAAATAATTTTCTTTGTATAATAACTGTGCTTCATAAATATCACTTCCTCCATAACCTCCCGCATTAAAGCTTGAATAATAAGCTGTTTTATCATTTTCGCCTACAGAAAAATAAAGGTCATCATCAACACTGTTAATAGGGTAACCTAAATTTTCAGGTGTTCCCCAGCTTCGTTCACCACGTGACTCAGAATAATAAATGTCATAACCCCCAATTGTTTCATGACCGTTAGATGAAAAGTACAATGTTTGACCATCTGGGCTAATGAAAGGTGCTTCTTCATCATATGGTGTATTTATTAGCCCTCCTATATTAAATGGTTTCGCCCATTTTCCATTAGGAAGCTTTTTAACTTTCCAAATATCCTTCCCCCCAAATCCACCTGGACGATTAGATGAAAAATAAATTATCTTTCCATTGGAAGTAATACATGCACTCGATTCTTTATGCTGCGAATTTATTTCATCACTCAGCATTATTGGCTTCAGCCATGTGCCGCTTTTATTTTCACAAATAAATAAATTTCCATAATCCATTCCTTTTCTTGTTCGATTTACTAATAAAATCGTTCCTAAATCATTCATCCCAACAACTAAGTCGTGCATTTCAGAGTTAATTTCAAATCCAATCTTGTGAGCATTAACCCAGCCATTCCCTTCTCTGTCAGCTACATAAACATCACTTCCGTTTTTATTATCATCCTCATATATGCCAAATCTTCCGGGTCTTTTTGAAGAAAACACTAGTTTGGATTCATCTGCTGTTATAAATGGGATAACTTCAGAATATTCTGTATTAATAGAAGGACCTAAGTTTTCTATTTTTACAAAAACGGGATTGTTAATTGCTGTTTCTGCTCTTCTAGCAATATCAACATATCGTTCAATCTCGTTTTCAACTATCAGTTTATCCACTTTACTTTTATAAATCTGGTAATTATTTTTTTCCAGTGAAAATTGTTCAGCAACATGATATGCTCTGGCTAACCAAAAACAAGCTTCAGTATACCCGGCTGCTTTAGCTTTTTGAAAGTATGAAATTGATTTTTTCTTCTCTCCAGGAATATTAAAATAACAAGTTCCGATTCGGAAGTTAATTTCATCGTAATCCTCATCTAACAAGTAAATATTGGCATATAACGACAAAGCCATTTCATAATCCTCATCTTCGTAAAAATAATTGGCTTCAGTCCAAGTTCGTTTATGCTCTTTTTTATATGCTTTAGATTGTGCAGAAAACGGGTAGGGTAAAAAAAATAGACCTATTAGTACTAAAGTGATATGCATACTTACTTTCATGCCTACAATTTACAACAAAATCCCTATAATTTATTGTATTAGACCAGTAACTTACTAACACAAAACAGGAATAAAAGAACGTTCACCCCTTAAAACCGATATTCTACCCCTAATCCAACTATGTTAGCACTACTTTTCCATGTGCCTCCAAATCCGGTTTCAAGATTTATATCTGAACGTTCCTGTCCGAAAGCATAAAGATACGAAAGGTCGACATCAAACTTACCAAAGGTTATTGACAAACCTGCTGTGAGGCCTGTTTTATCGCTGCCCGGAGTTTCCGGAGTCATATAACCATCTTGGACAGGAGAAGCATCAAAATATGCCCCAAACCTTCCAGTAAACATGTCGTTTATTTTTCCTTCAGCACCGAATCTATAGATGAAAGTGTTCTTATAATTCCTTGGAGAAGCTATGTCTACAAGTTTATCTGTGTTATCAACAAAATCGAAAGAAAGAGAATCATAAATTCGCCAAGTCACATAATTCAGGTCCAGAGCAAATGTTATTTTATCATTCACTTTATAACCCAGCCCTAAATTTACAACGCCTGGCATTTTTAGTTCTGTACTAAACGTTGTACTTGGAAAATACTCCTCCAAAGATGAAGCAACTTGAAATTCGGCCTTACCTTTATCGGTACCTACAATAACTTGACTTCTATAAGTCAATCCAACTGTCAATTGATCTGTTGCATTAATATAAACACCCACGTTGCACCCATATCCATTTGCTTTTCCTGACAATGTTCCTTTACCATAATTTCCATTTTGATCTTGAACAGGAACAGCCTTTTCAATAGAAAAAGAACCTGCACCATAAACAAAGCCAGCACCTATTCCAATCTTATCATTTATCTTATAACTAATCGTTGGCTGAATAAAAAATGCTTTCAAAGACATCTTTTGCATTAAAGCTTGACCTAGCCAAGAATCCTCATATTCAATTGTACTGCCAAAAGGTGTATTTACACTTAAACCAAATGCAAGTTTAGAATCTTCCTTTAGTTTAAAATTAGCGTATAAATAAACTGGTGTACCTAAATTAGGTAATGTATTCGTTTGATATACTCCCGGCGAGGGTTCTTGATATAATGTATTTGCAAAGACCAATGAGGTTCCTACCGAAAATGAATTGTTTTTCAGTAAAGAAATGCCGCCGGGATTAAAAAACACTGTAGACGAGCCTCTTAACAAGCCAATTCCGCAATGGCCCATTCCTAATTGTTTATTTCCCTGTAAATTTACCTGATAACCGCCTGCAACTACTTGAAATTGAACAAGAAACAGTATAAATAGAAATATTACTTTTTTATGACCCATATCCGCATTTTAAAAGTCGAAATATAAGTTATTTTTGTGGAAATTTCAGACTAATGATTGAAACAGATATAATAATAATTGGAGCCGGGCCAGTAGGATTATTTACCGTTTTCGAAGCAGGCTTATTAAAATTGCGCTGTCATCTAATAGATGCACTGCCAATACCAGGAGGACAATGCTCTGAAATCTACCCAAAAAAACCAATTTATGATATTCCTGGTATTCCTGAAATATTAGCTGGTGACCTGGTAAATAACCTATTGAAGCAGATTGAACCTTTTAAGCCGGGATTTACATTAGGAGATCCAGCTATTGACATTGAGGAAACGGCAAATAATCAATTTATTGTAACTACCAGAGATGGAATTAAACACAAGGCTCCTAACATTGCTATAGCAGGTGGTCTAGGTGTTTTTATTCCAAGAAAGCCCCCTGTACCTGAGTTAAAGCAATTCGAAGGTAAAGGAGTGGAATACATAATTAAAGACCCTGAAGACTATAGAGGTAAGAATGTTGTAATTAGTGGCGGTGGTGATAGTGCTTTAGACTGGGCGATTTTTTTAGCGGATGGAGTTGCAGAAAAAGTAACCTTAATCCATAGAAGTCAAAGTTTTAGAGCACATCCAGACTCTGTACAAAAGGCGATGGATATGGCTGGTTCAGGTAAAATAAATATGTTGATGGATGCTGAAGTCAAATCCATAGGAGGTAATGGAAAACTTTCAGACATTCATGTAAAAACAAAAACTGACGGGAATATTACGTTAAATGCTGACAGTTGGCTTCCATTATTTGGGCTAACCCCTAGACTAGGTCCAATAGCAAATTGGGGTCTTTTGATCGAAAAAAATGCAATTAGGGTAGACAACTCGACAGATTACACCACAAATAGAGAAGGAATTTATGCCATTGGAGACGTGAATACTTATCCAGGAAAATTAAAATTAATTCTTTGTGGGTTTCATGAAGCTACAATGATGGTGCAATCTGCATTTAAAAGAATTTACCCAGACAAAAAGAATGTATTAAAATATACTACCGTTAGTGGAATAAACGGGTTTGAATAATGGAAAAATTAATTAATATAACTGTCGTTGATCGCGAAGGCAAGGAGCATAGACTAGAGGCTCCAACCGACATGAATATGAACATGATGGAGTTGTGCAAAAGCTATGAACTTCCGGTTGAAGGAACCTGTGGAGGTATGGCAATGTGTGCATCTTGTCAGATGTATGTTTTGACTGATCATGTACCGATTGAACGCAGTTATGATGAACAAGCAATGCTTGATGAGGCTTGGCACGTTGAGGAAAACAGCAGACTTGGTTGTCAAATAAAGCTGACAAATGAACTAGAAGGACTTAAAGTACAATTAGCACCCCACGTTGAGGAAGATTCAGATGATGACTGGTAGGTTATATTAAACCCTCCGGAATCTTGCAAACAGGAATTGGGTTCATTTTGTGCTGATTCGCCTTATTTAACTTTCGGAAAATTCCTAGAACTTCAAATTCTCTAGCAGAAATAGAAGATTCATCCCCCTCAAATTCCATGGCCCATTCTAATTCTGGATAAGAAGCTCCTATTTGATCTTCATCGCTTCGATCATCGTCCCACAAACCATCGGTGGGCTTAGCTGATTGAATGGATTGAATAATATCCAATTCTTTGGCGAGTGCAAACACTTCAGTCTTCATTAAATCGGCAATAGGGGATATATCAACTCCTCCATCACCATATTTTGTGAAAAACCCTACTCCAAAATCTTCTACTTTATTTCCTGTACCAGCAACCAAGTAACCATAATGACCAGCATACGCATATAAAGTTGTCATGCGCAATCTTGCTCGAACGTTAGCCATTGTTAAGTGGTCTTGAATGTCATTTGTTAAATCAGTAGAAATTTGCTCAAAAGACTTTGTTAAATCAACATTGAAAGAAGTTACATTTTTAAATGTCCTTTTAAGCCATTCGATATGTTCGTTACTTCTCTGGTATTGAGATGG
>CAWUXI010000056.1:0-20892 GCA_963926405.1 uncultured Flavobacteriales bacterium | reverse complement strand
TATGTCTAATAGGATGTTAAATGATAGATAATTTAAATGGCATTGATATTTATCTTTTAGATTTATTACTGAAAGGATTTATTAGCGGTAATCAAGAAATCTTGGATGCGGGATGCGGAACGGGCCGTAACATAAAATATTTTCTATCTCAAAACATGGATGTTACAGGGGTTGATTCGGATGAGCAGTGCATACTTAAATTGAAGAATCAATATCCAGGAAAAGCATCCAAATTTATACATTCATCTATCGAAGATTTTGGAAATGGTAAAAGTTATGATGTAATAATTTGTAATGCTGTTCTTCACTTCGCAAAAGGTCATCCGGATTTTGATATTCAATTCGAAAAATTAATTTCATTGTTAAATCCGAATGGTTTAATCTTTATTAGGATGACTTCAAATATTGGTATTGATATGATTGGAATGGAAAGTATTGATGGTGTATATTGCCTAAAAGATGGGACAACTCGGTATTTAATAACACTAGAAAAAATAGAAGAGTTAATGAGAAGATTTCATTTAACAAAGGTCTCTCCTATAAAATCAACCGTGGTTGAAGGTTTAAGAAGCATGGCAACTTTGGTTTTTACCAGAAGTTAATGTTTATTTCCCTATGCTTAACTTCTCTTTTAATTCCTTAGATAGAGCATCTTTATGAAGTAGGATAGAAATAGTATTCATTCTAAAGTATGCTTCTGATACAAGAACATGTCCTTTAAATCCTTCAAGACCTCTTTCATCTCCCCAAGAGTTTTTCACAATAAAAAATTCTTTTCCGTCTACACCTTTTGCTAATCCAACAATGTGCATTAAATGATCATCACCTACGGTATAGTCATCATAAGATTCTTGTCTAATCGCTTGGGTCACTTTCATTTCTTCAGCAGTAGTAACAAAGTTTGGTTTTTCATCTTTCAATGATTGGATGGCTATTCCCGATTTGGAGTTAAATCCATTATTACTTACGTCAGCATCCCAATCTAACGTAAACCCATCTTTCAAAGCTTTTTTAGCAGTTGCTACCATTTCATCTAATTGAACGTTGTAAAAACGACCATTGTCCCAGTTATCAGGGATGTCTAATACAAAATTAGCGTAGAAAGGTTGATGTGCGTAAGAAGTTAGCGTGATGTAGTTTTGACTTGAAATCCCTAGCTCTTCCGCAAAGCTTTTTGGCGTGTATGATTTTTCATTGTAAGTGAAATTCTCAGGATATTCTCCTAAGTAAACATTCAATAATGCACTATAACCATCTCTCCACATTGGAGTAAGTTTTCCTCCTTTATTTGCTACAATAGCTTTTAGAAATCCTTCTAGTATACTTGCCAGTTCTGCATGGTTGTGTTTTTCTGTTTCCATTTGTAGTCCGTTAAAAACTTCATTAGGAACAATTCCGTACATGTCAACTGCATTTAACAAATCGTGCCCTAAGCTACCTTCTCCAAACTGTGTTTTACCATGTCTACGTACGTAGTTTTCTGCTTTGTTTATATATACTTGTCTTGCGATAAAAATTTCGGAAAGATTGTGAGTTCCTTTTCCCATTCTGATTAGCTCAGACTCTAAAAAAGAAGAAGCAGCGAAGCTCCAGCATGTTCCAGTTTGTCCTTGGCTTTCTACAGCATTAGCATCCCATTGAACCACTTTTTCGAATGATAGTGTGTCCTGTGCTGAAGTATAATTAAAAGTAAAGGCTAAAACTATAATGATAATATTTTTCATAATTCTGATTTTGGTTCCCCAAATTTAGGAAAGTGTTAGAGGTTTACAAATTAAAATGGTACGAATGGCATTGTTATACTGCTGGAGTTAAAACAAAGAGGATGTTAGCGTCTGTTGGATAGTCTTCAATATAGTCTATCGCTTGATACATGCTCCGCTTAATAAAATCAATTATTGGTTCTCCAGATTGAAACTCACATTCCCAACCATCGTAATTTTTTTCGATAGCTCCATCCATTAATTCGAGAACATCTCCTTTTATTATTGGAACACCTATTCTAGCAAGTTTATTTATTGCAATCAAAGCATCTGATGTTTTAAAAGCCCAATTTTCTATTCCAATTTCTTCCAAGGAAAACCCTTTGTTTAAAATTTCGATTACAGGAATTGGCCAAATTTTGGTCATAATATTTTTTTGTGAAGGTAGAATTAATAATGCTTCTTCAGTCAGTATCACCGCTACTTCAACTCATAAATTTGTTGTCAACTTATTTTAGGACGAGACAGACAAAATAAAAAAAGCCAGATACTTTCGTATCCGGCTTTTTGTGTGTGGGCCCTGTAGGATTCGAACCTACGACCCCCTGCTTGTAAGGCAGGTGCTCTGAACCAGCTGAGCTAAGAGCCCGAATATATTCGGGTATTACCACATTTTTTTTATTTCAAGCTACTCAAAGATAACTTTGTCTCTGAAACTTCCGATAGTAATCGAAATGAGCTAAGAGTCCTCTCGTTTGAGGAGTGCAAATATATATCTTTTCTGTTTCTCACCAAATAATTAGGAAAAAAAATCGTGAAGTATTTCAGATACCACAAAAGTGCTTCCACCCACTAAGATTAAATCATTGGAGTTCGCAGATTTTATGGCCGAACTAAATGCTTCTGAACAAGACGAAAAGCACGTTTTTACAGGTTTATTCAGGAAGGAGAGTTCCAGTTTTTGTGTGTCTAATGCTCTTGGAATATTAGGTGAACATAAATAATAAGTAGCATTTTTTGGAAGAAGATCAATCACTTTTTCTATCTCTTTATCTGCTACCATGCCCCAAATAACATGAAGTTGATTGTAATTCTCTTTATCCAGTTCTTTAATTGTTTGGGTAATTGCGTGCACATTGTGTCCAATATCTGCAATAATTTTGGGAGAGTTCTGTAATGTTTCCCAACGCCCTCTCAATCCAGTGTTTGTCTGTATCGATAGTAGGCCTTTACTAATGGATTCAGTAGTTATTTTTGAAAATGTTTCTTGGATTAAATCAACAACGGTTAATGCAGTTGCGATATTATTATTTTGAAAGTCACCTTTAAGGCTAGAAAGCGTTTGATTCTTGCTTTTAGATGCTATATGTAGGGATGAATTGTTGTTTAGTACCATCTCTTCAAAGACATGTTGCATTGCTATTCCCTCACCCAGAACAACAGGAATGTTCGGCTTGATAATCCCCCCTTTTTCTTTTGCAATCGCTTCTAAGGTGTTTCCTAAGTATTGGGTATGATCTATTCCAATTGAGGTAATAACGCTTACCAGAGGTAATACTATGTTGGTAGAATCTAATCTTCCACCCAAGCCTGTTTCTATAATTGCAATGTCAACTTTGTTGGAATCAAAATAATCGAATGCTAATGCTGTGCTCCATTCAAAAAACGAAGGTCTAATCTCACTAAAGACTTGATTATGATTTTTCACAAAATCTATTACGTAGTTTTCAGAAATAACATCTCCATTAATTCTTATTCTTTCTCTGAAGTCGAGTAGGTGAGGAGAGGTAAATAATCCAACGGTGTAACCACTTTCGGTTAAAATTGAGGCGAGCATATTACAAACAGAGCCTTTTCCGTTTGTTCCTGCAACATGTATTGTTTTGAATTTGTTTTGTGGATTGTCTAATAATTCACAAATATCAATAATGTTATCTAGCTTGCCATTGTAAGCTTTGCTTCCTATGTTTTGAAATTGAGGAAGTTGTTCGAAAAGAAAATCAACCGTTTCTTTATAAGTCATTTACTAAATACAACTAGTTAACTTTGAATTCCAATTTGAGGGTTTTAACATCGTATTTGGTTTCAGCACTTGTCGGTTTGTAAGTGAATTCTAATGCCTTTTTTTCCGCTAGATCAATAATAGTTTTATCTGATGTATTGGTAAAAGAATTGGAGAGTTGAGCTTCAGACCAGTATACTTTACCTTCATTATTGATTTTAATTTTGACAGCTACTTTGGCAGGAGTAGTAGTCAAATTATCTAAGTTAGGAACGTTCTTAATTTTTCTACTTGAGCCATCGCCTATCCCAGTCCCATTTCCTAATCCATCGCCGCCTCCAGTGCCCCCATCAGATCCACCTTCACCTTCACCACCTTCTTCACCACCACCAGAACCATAAACATTACCTAAATCGTATTTGGCTTCTTGCTCATCAGATTCTCCATTCCCATCAGAGCTGCTTGCTTCTTGTTGCGATTCTGCTGTTACTGCAGATTCTTCTTCTTGCGTTGCTACCTCATCTTCAGAACTCTCATTGGTTTCTTTGTTTTGTTCTTTGGCACTTTGAGAAGTTTCTTCACTAACCTCCTGGCTTCCGCCTGCAGAACCACCTCCGGCATCCGTAAAGTCCATAATCATAACCACTTCTTTAGTAGGGTATGGAGGGTCAGCTTGCTTCATTGAAGTGAATAACATCATTAGAAGTAAAAGAAGTAAAAGGATAGCAGCTCCTATAATACCAGCTTGTTTATCCTTTTTATTAATGGGTGCTAAATGTGCCATGAATAAATGAATTAGTTATGGTTTCGTCTTTATAACGATTTTTAACTCATTTTGTTTCGCAATGTCAATAACTCCAACAGAATATTCCCAATCAGAAAGCTTGTCACCCACCAATTCAATGGTTTTTTTATGGTCTACGTATTGCATTATAGTAGCGCGTAATTCTTCTAATGAGATCTCTTTGTCGACATCCATTTTATCATTTTTGATAAAAATGATATTATCTGAATTCACAAATACTTTTGTAATCGACTTATCGGTGGTAGAAGCAGGACCTGACTTTGGCAAGTCTATACTGTGACCAGCTGTGACCATAGTTGAAAGGATAATGAAAAATATCAATAACAGAAAGACTAAATCTGTCATAGATGACATTCCACCTTCAATTTTAATTTTATTTGACGATCGTAAACTCATCTTTTATTATTTGCCTGGTGCATCTAGAATGTCTAAAAACTCGATAGAACTGCCTTCCATTTTTTGGATTACTTTTTCTACTTTACTAACTAGGTAGTTGTAAAATACGTAGGCAATAATACCTACTATCAATCCCCCCACAGTAGTTATCATTGCTTCAAAAATACCACCAGAAAGACTTTGAATTTCAACTCCTTCGTTACTCATGGTGTGCATTACCTGAATCATTCCCAATACAGTTCCTAAAAACCCAATCATTGGCGCTACACCAGCTGTAGTAGCTAATATTGATAGTCTAGTTTCTAGTTTGTAAACTTCAATTTTACCAACGTTTTCAATAGAAACAGCAATATCTTTCATTGGTTTTCCAATTTTAGAAATTCCTTTTTCAATCATCCTAGCCATAGGGTTGTCAGATGTAGTACACAATTGTTTTGCTGCATCTAATTTCCCATCATTGACATATTCTTTAATCTTGGCCATGAAGTCTCTCTCTTCATTCAAAGCTCTGCGAATTGCAAGGAAACGCTCAATGAAAATATAAACGGTTAATGCAGATAGGATAAATAACATGGACATGATGATGATACTCGTCCAACTATAATCTCCAGTTTCTGTATCATATCCCCAAATAAGTTCCCATAAGGATATGTCTGTTGTCGTTAAAAGAACATCAGAAATAGGCTCACCTACTTCAAGTTGTATTCTATTTATTAAATCGAAAATATTCATATTCATTTATTATTAACGTAAAATATTATTCAGATGTTGTTTAGGATATTAATAAGAATACACCTGCACCTGCAAGATACCCAAGTAATGCTAACCAAGCCATATTTTTTAAATACCAAAAGAAAGAGATTTTTTCCATTCCCATTGCTACAACTCCGGCAGCAGAACCAATAATTAACATACTTCCTCCTGTTCCTGCTGCATAAGCTATAAAGTGCCAAACATGAGAATCTGTAGCATATAAAAGTTCTCCGCTTGCATTTGTTGCGCTCATGTCAAACATTCCCATACTTGCAGCAACCAATGGAACGTTATCAATAACCGCAGAACCGGCTCCTAATAACATAACAAATACATTCGTGTCCATTAATGCATTAACATCTTGCCCAAAAACAAAGATTAAACCTAACGATTCTAAAGCCGCAACGGTCATCAATATACCTAAAAAGAAAAGAATGGAAGGCATTTCAATTTTTGCCAAAGCTTTGAATGTCGGACTGTTATGACCTCCGTCATCTACTTGATCTATCTCATCTCCTAAATTTGTCATACTAAATTGACGTGCTGTAATAAGTTCTGCAACTAATGCAACAATAGAAAGAGACAACATCATCCCAATATAAGGAGGAAGGTGTGTAATCGTTTTGAAAATAGGAACAAAAACAATTAAAGATAACCCTAAATAGAGCATCAAAGGTCCTTTAGAGTTTTCATTTTCAGCTGCAGGAGGTGATTCAAAGTGCCCTTGAAATGGTTTTAAGAAACTAGCTAGTATTGTTGGAACTAACATACAAATGAATGAGGGTAATATTAAGTATTCAACTAACTTAAGAGCACTTACTTTTTCCCCCATCCATAACATTGTGGTTGTAACATCTCCAATTGGAGACCAAGCACCACCCGCATTTGCGGCTATTATTATTAAACCTGCAAACCAAATTCGATCTTTATTGTCTGGGATTAATTTTCTTAGAATTGTTATTAAAACGATGGTTGCGGTTAAGTTGTCAATGATAGCAGATAAGATGAATGCTAGAATACACATTATCCATAGTAAAGTCTTTTTCTTGTTTGTTCTTACATAGTTCTTAATAGTAGAAAACCCATCAAAATGATCAATTATTTCAACGATAGTCATTGCGCCTACTAGGAAGATTAATATTTCACAAGTTTTACCAAAATGATGCAAAAGCGTGTGCTCTAGCCACCCAGCTTTAGAAGCGCTATAAGTTGCATGTCCTTCAATGTGGTCAGGTAATGATGCAAACCCCTTAACCATTTCGTGGTTTCCTGAATCAAACCATTGCTCAAATCCTCCAAGTCCAAATGCAACTGCTGCCCAAGCAAAAGCCATCATTAATAGAGCCGGAACTAGTTTGTCTACTTTTAAACTGTGCTCTAGTGTTATTGCTAAATAACCTAGAACGAATATGACAACAATTAAAATTTCCATAATTTAAACGAGTTGGTTTAAAGCAATTTCAAATGCAGTTTTTGCTATTTTAGTTTTGCTATTGTTAATCACGTAAGCATTCTCTAGTGCTTTTTTGATTGTATATGAGGTGTCAATAAAAATTGCATCGTCTTCAATGTTATCTAGATCTGTACTCATTAAGTAAGCAAAAACTCTAGCCATCCCACAGTTTGAAATAAAATCTGGAATAACACTAATGTTATTATCTGTATAATCAGCAATTTCTCCAAAGAAAATTTCAGAATCTGCAAATGGGACATTCGCTCCAGCTGCTATTACTTCCATTCCCGCAGAAATCATTCTATCTACCTGATCTTTTGTTATTAGTCGAGAAGCTGCACACGGAAGAAATACTTCTGCTTTCAAGTCCCAAACTTTATTGTTTATCTCTTCAAAAGATAACATATTTGGAGCATTTAATGCATTTCCATCTTTTTCTAAAAAGAGTGTTCTTATTTCCTCAAGAGAAAAGCCATCTTCTTTTATCAAGCCACCAACGCGGTCAATAATCCCAACAATAATGGCTCCTTCTTGCGCTAAGTAATAGGCTCCAGCACTTCCAACATTACCCCATCCTTGAATGATAACGCGCTTTCCTTTAAGTTCCCCGCCATAGATGTCGTAATAATGTTTTACGGACTCAGCAACACCATATCCAGTAATCATATCTGCCACCACATATTTACGTGCAACTGATGGACTATACATTGGGTTTTCAATGGCTTTTATTACACCAAGTCTTAATTGACCAATACGGTTTATTTTTTGCGATTCCCTCGGTTGAAAGTGTCCATTGAAAACCCCTTCTTGTGGATGCCAAACTCCACAATCTTCGGTCATTGGTATAACTTCATGAATTTCATCAACATTTAAATCTCCACCTGTGCCGTAGTAATGTTTTAATAAAGGAGTAACTGCTTTATACCATCTTTCCAAGACTCCTTTTTTACGTGAATCGTTTGGATCAAAATTGATACCTGATTTTGCACCTCCAATAGCGGGTCCTGAAACCGTAAATTTAACTTCCATTGTCTTGGCCAATGATTCAACTTCACGCTTGTCTAAACCAACTCTCATTCTTGTTCCACCTCCAGCAGCTCCCCCTCTCAAAGTGTTTATAACTACCCAACCTTCAGCCTCCGTTTCTTGATCTTTCCACTCAAAAACAATCTCTGGTTGTTTATTTTCAAACTTCTTTAGTAATTCTATCATTGTGTTGTTTCAATTGAAGCAAAAGTAACAAAATTTAGTAGTTATTAATTTTAGCATTTTGTTTTTTTTAATGACACTTTGTTAATTAAAATTAATTAATTGATTTAAAACAATTTACAAATAAATAGCACCGCCTATAGAATCTTCTTTCGCTCCTGTTACTGAAGCCAGACAATTAACGATTTGTTTTTTGCGTAGAACTCCCAAGAATCCGAAAATTATCGCCTCTTTATATTCTATTATTTTGTTTTCAGGGATAATTATTTGTGCAGTGGTAGTGTTTTTTATCTCTGAAATCCAAAAGTTATTAAATGCTCCACCTCCTGTTATTAGCACTTTTTTATCAGTAGTATTGGAGAGTATTTCGCAAATTTGATATGCCAAGTGTTTGCCAAATGTATTTAGCTTATCTGCGTTTGAAATGTCATACTTGTCTAAAACAGGCTTGAAGTTATTAATGAAGTTCTCTTTACTTAAAGATTTAGGGTACGGTTTTGAGAAAAATGAGATAGCGTTTAAGTCGTTGTATAAATTGTGGTTAAAATTTCCTGCAGCACCTAACTTACCTTTGTCATCGTATTCAATTCCTTCCAAGCGGCAAATGTAGTTGTTAACCATATTTGCCATTGCGAGGTCGTATGAGATTCGTTTACCCTCTGCTTTAAAAGAAATATTAGCAATTCCTCCAAGATTAATGCAGTAGTCATAATCGGAAAAGAGTAATTCATCTCCAATAGGCACTAATGGAGCTCCTTGTCCTCCAAGAGCAACGTCTTTTGTCCGGAAATCACAAATTGTTTCGATACCTGTAGCAGCTGCTATTTGAGCTCCGCATCCGATTTGAGTAGTTAAATTATTTTTAGGCTGATGGAATACAGTGTGTCCATGTGAAGCTATGAAGTCGACATTTGTAATTTTATTTTTTTTAATGAATTTATTGACTTCATTTCCCATTAATTTTCCGAATTCAGTATGGAATAGGGCATAATTTATCGCCGATTCATTTTCTAAATTTGCGAGCTCATTTTTTTGTATTTTGGCGTAAGGAACTGTTTCATGATGTATTAAATTAAAATGCCATTTGTCGTCAAAAATAAAATTACAATGAGCTATATCTAGACCATCCAATGATGTGCCTGACATTAACCCTATTACGTCGAAAGATTCCATAATATAACTTAAAAAAGTTGCTCAAGTGAAGATAACAACTAATTTTGAAGTATAAATTAAAGATTGAATTTTAATACTAATAGTTTATAAAATGGATTTCAAATTAACGGAAGAACAAATGGCAGTCAGAGATGCTGCTAGAGATTTTGCGCAAAACATGTGTAAGCCAGGAGTGATTGAAAGGGATACGAATCAACAAGTGCCTTTAGAGCAATTAAAGCAATTAGGGGAACTTGGTTTTATGGGTATGATGGTTGATCCAAAGTATGGAGGAAGTGGAATGGATACAATTTCTTACGTTTTAGCTATGGAGGAAATATCAAAAGTAGATGCTTCCGTTTCTGTTGCTATGTCTGTAAATAATTCATTAGTTTGCTGGGGGTTGGAACATTTCGGGAATGAAGAACAAAAACAAAAATATTTAATTGATTTAGCTTCTGGAAATAAAATTGGTGCATTTTGTCTTTCAGAGCCAGAGGCTGGTTCGGATGCAACTTCTCAAAGAACTACGGCAATAGATATGGGAGATCATTATTTATTGAACGGCACAAAAAACTGGATAACAAGCGGAAGTACTGCTTCCACTTATATTGTAATAGCGCAAACTGATGTAGATAAGGGTCATAAAGGAATTAATGCATTTATCATAGAAAGAGGCATGGAGGGTTTTATTGTTGGAGCTAAAGAAGATAAGCTAGGAATTAGAGGTTCTGACACACATACGTTGTTATTTAATGATGTAAAGGTCCCTAAAGAGAATAGAATAGGAGAAGATGGGTTTGGATTTAAATTTGCAATGAAAACACTTTCTGGAGGAAGAATTGGAATTGCTGCTCAGGCATTAGGTATAGCTTCAGGAGCTTATGAAATTGCATTAGCCTATTCTAAAGAAAGAGAAACATTTGGTAAACCAATTTGTGAACACCAAATTATTCAATTTAAATTATCAAAAATGGCTTTGGATATTGAAGCTGCAAGAATGCTGGTGTTAAAAGCTGCTTGGCATAAAGATGAGCACATGGACTATAATACTTCTGGTGCTATGGCAAAACTAATGGCATCACAAGTCGCTATGGAAACGACGGTTGAGGCTGTTCAAATTCACGGAGGGTATGGTTTTGTTAAAGAGTACCATGTAGAAAGGTTGATGAGAGATGCTAAAATTACACAGATCTACGAAGGAACTTCTGAAATTCAGAATATTGTAATAGCTAGAAGTATATTGAAGGGTTAACATTTTTAGCCTAGTTGTATGTGATTGCGAGAATTTCTTTAGAAACTCTCGCATTTTTTTTGCGGTGTATAAGCTGTAATGTATTTAATCTAAAGCCTTATTGATGTCAAATTGATTACATTTTCATTGGTACTAACTTCAGTGGTAAAGAAACGAAGTAAACGCATAAAAAAAGAGCCTCAATTTCTTGAAGCTCTTTAAGTTCTTATAACTAGTAGTTACTATCTTTGTTCACCAAGTCCAACAGGGCTTCCAACTCTGTCCATAGCACATCTAAATCCAATATTTGCAGTAGATAAATCTTCGTCTAAAAACCTTCTTGTTCCAGGACTTAACCAGTAAGCTCTATCTCTCCAAGACCCACCTTTGAATACTCTAGATTTATCAGATATTAAACTTGTTGGATCTTGAGCTAAAGCTAAGCCTTTTTCTTTGCCGCTTTGGTACATAACCCAATCTTCATTCATACTTCCAGCATTAATCTGTCCAATTTTAACCGATCCATTGGGACTAGAAGGGTAGTAAATCGAAGAGTTGATATCACCGTCTAATTCATCGATGTTGTCCGCTACTCTGTAGTTTCTACGTTTTAAGTTTTCTTCAGCGCTCGTTTCTCTTACTTTTACGTTACCAGGTGTATTTACAACATACTCTGAGATTCCAGACCTTAACATTGGAGAAATTTCCAAATTGTAGTCTATAAAATCAGGGTTTTGTTGAATTCGATTATCGAAATCATCAAATACGTTATCAAAAATTTCCCTAATTCTCCTAGAAGCCTCAATAGGTTGTTTGTCTTTCGAGAATTTAATAGCTTCATCTACATAAGTATTAATTTCTTTTAATAGCTCTCCCTCTAATGAATCTAGTCTAGATGCATGGGGATACTTAGTGTATTTTCTATCAGCTGTTCCTAACCTTTCTAATTGGAATTCCGCTAAGTATTGTTTAATTCCATAAACATCATACATGGTCTCATCATACTTTTCAGCTATAGAACCTGTACTGTTTAAAACTTTAGTTTTGAAAACATTTCCTCTAAACGGTCTGAATTCATCGTACTCTTCTCCAGATAAGGGACGGTAAACATCCATAACCCATTCACTAACGTTACCTGCCATGTTATATAAGCCATAATCATTGGGCCAGTAAGCAAATACTGGAGCAGTTATATCGGCATTATCATTCAAGTTGCCAGAAACTCCCATCATATCACCACGACCCCTAACAAAATTGGCTAACATTTGTCCTTGCCATCTGTCGTCTGGATTACGCACCCAATGTCCATTCCATGGGTAAATTCTTCTTTCTACAATTCGTTCATCTAATGTGTTTCCAATTAATCCATATGCAGCAAACTCCCATTCAGCTTCGGTGGGTAGTCTGTAGCGAGGTAATAATATACCATCAGACATTCGTACATTTCGTGTAACTAAATCTTTAGATTTGAATTTACCAGTTGATGGATCGTATCCGCCTTTAGAAGGGTTCATGTCTGGGATTTGACCTCTTGGGTTAACCCCTTGGTCATATTGTCCCGCAAAGTATGCGTCCGTAGAGAATGGTTCGTTTTGTTGGTTAGGGTTCATCATTAAAATACCTTCTCTAATTAAAATCCACTCGTTAACACGGTCTGTTCTCCAAGCACAAAAATCACTTGCTTGTAACCAAGAAACACCAACAACAGGATAATCTCTATAAGATGGATGTCTTAAATAGTATTCTGTGTAAGGTTCGTTGTATGCTAATTTTTCTCTCCAAACCAATGTGTCCGGTAGTGCTTTTTTATAAACCATTGGAAAATCGGTATACGTTCGTCCTATCCAATATAGGTATTCGCACCAGTTAAAGTTGGTTACTTCAGTTTCGTCTAAATAAAAAGAAGATACAGTAACTCGTCTCGGTGTGCTAGCGAAGTCTTTCATTAAGTCTTCTTCAATTCTCCCCATGGTAAATGTGCCACCTTCAATTAAAATAAGTCCAGGACCCGTTTCTTGTTCTTCATATGGAACTTTTTGAAAGCCACCATTTCTAGGGTTGTTGTAATCCCAACCAGATACACTAGATCTTTCGTACGAGCACGACGCTAATAATGCGATTAACGTGAAAGCTGCTGTTCTTTTCAATATGTTTTTCCTCTTCATAATGCGAGATAATTTTTCCTTATAACTGTTATTGTAGAAAATGGTTACAATTAATTTTATATTTTGTTAGAAAGATGGACAACTAATGGTTCTAAATGACCTTTTCTTTGGTCTACATTCAAAATTGAATTGTAAGGATATTTCATGCGCTCCACCAGTAGCAACAGAAAGTTTAGATATGGTTAAATCATAACTATAGCCCAATCTAATTATATCTGATTGTATCCCCATTAAAACAATAAATGAATCTTTATTTCTATACCATACGCCACCTACTAAAGGTCCTTTCTTTACGTATATTCCCATGTTAAGTTGTGTGAAAGTACCTTGTTTTCTAAATAAAATGTTTGGTGACACCATGGCATCATCTTCTTGATATCTTGAAGCTCCACCAGCTAAAGGTATCATAGCGCCAGCATGTCCAGTTAATTTAGTCGGTAAGATACTTTGTTCGTTTATTAAGGATTCGTTGGGCTCTGATAAATGGTGAGCAGCAAATCCCAAGAAAAATACATCGCTAAAAGCTAAAAGACCAGCAGAGAAATCTATTCCTGAAACGGTACCACCTCTTGGCAAATCGCCAGTTTGGTAAACGAAACCTCTTCGCTCATCAATCATATCGCCAAAAGTTAGCTTACTCCAATCTAGCGATTTTTGAAAAAATGTCGCTTCTACTCCTGTTCTAATAGAAAATTTACGGTTAATTTTAATTTGATAAGAATAAATCCCACTAACTCTAGTGGTCCTTAATGTATTTGCCGCTTGATCATTTGTCACCATTAACCCTAAGCCTCCATTTAAAGATTCAACATGTTGATCATAACTAGCTGATGTAGTAATAAAAGTACCGGAAATACCTGGCCATTGATTTCTGTAGTTTAGTGAAATTCTTGGACACCTTGCTGTTCCCGCAAAGGCAGGGTTTAAGTATAGCGGATTAGCGTAAAACTGACTAAACTCTGGGTCCTGAGCTTTTACTTCGTTAGCTGCACAGCTACAAATAATAGCTATCAATAAAACTAATACTTTGAAATACTTGTTCATAAATTTATAAATGATTGTGCAAAATCGATCCAATATTACGAAAAAAAAACGGTTGGGTTACAATTTAATAGCTAGATTTATACAATAAATGATATATAGGAGTCGTTTTGCCGAAAATAATTGTAATTAATCAACTATTTACCACCTTTGTGCAATGACTTATAAAATTTCGATCCTAGTTTATTTTATCTTTCAATTTTCTGTATTTTCAGGTTATTCTCAAACGGGTAAAGAAATTGTTGAAAATTTGGAATGGAAAGGTATCTATTCTATGAATATTAATGGATCGGACTATACAAATGTGTTTCATTCAACTAATGGATACTGGGATTTTGAAAAAGAACAACCCTACTTGTTAAAGTATATTCCAATACGCAATACGTCTGTTGATTTTAATGTAACGAATATTGAAGTACTTCCGTTAACTAGTTCTGAGTTATCGTTAATAAATATTTCTAAAATTAAATCCTCATTTGACTTTAAAACGAATATTACAGACAAAAGGAAAAAGTTTTATGCAGTTATTGGAGTTAATGAGATTCGGTTAAATCCAGAATCCGGACAATTCGAAAAATTAGTGAGTTATGAAGGGAGTTTAGATGTCTCAGAAAGCTTATTAACAGGTTCCAAAGCATCTTATTTGACAAGTTCAGCTTTTGCGTCAGGTTCTGGAGAATGGTATAAAATTGGTGTTGTGAAAGATGGAGTTTATAAAATTGATTACTCATTTTTAAATGAAATGGGAGTTAATATGTCTTCCTTAAGTTCGGATGCAATTAATGTTTTTGGAAATGGTTCCGGACTACTATCTGAAAATAATAATGATTTTCGAAATGATGACATATTAAAAAATTCCATTCTTATTGAAGATGGCAATGACGGGATCTTTAATAATGGCGATTATCTTCTTTTTTATGCTAAGGGACCGCATAGGTGGAATTTTGACGGTAGTTTTTTTTCACATAAAACGCATGAACATTGTGATACTTCTTATTATTTTGTCAATATTAATATTGCAAGTCCATCGCCAAAGCGAATGGGTAATGCGCTATTATCTTCTAGTTCAGAAACTAACTCCGTGTCAACTTTTATTGATTATGCGTTTATCGAGGATGATGGTTATAATTTAGGAAAATCCGGAAGACAATGGTTTGGAGATATTTACGATGTTCAAACGGCCTATAGTTACAATTTTGCGATGCCTAATATTGTTAATACAGATTCGGTAAGAGTTTATGCTAAACTTATAGGACATGCTTCTAGCAGCGGCACAAGTTACACATTAGCCTCTGGAGGGAATTCAATGGATATTCCTGTTGGAACATCCGGAACAGGTACTTATGCTCCATTGGGTAAAAGTGTTACCGGAGTATTGGATTACATAGGTAATGGAAATAGCGTGGATGTTCAAATTACGTATAATAAAAATGGATTATCTTCTTCAAAGGGTTGGTTGGATTGCATAGAAGTAAATGTTCCACGGGCCTTAACAATGACAGGCAGTCAGATGGAGTTTAGAGATATCGCCTCAGTTGGATTGGGAAATATAAGTCGGTTTTCTATAGGAAACGTAACTGATATACATCGAATATGGGAGGTAACTGACTTATCTAATGTTTCTATTGTCAATTTTAATACGGTTGGTTCTAAAGCTGAATATAAAGTCAGTACTGATTCGTTAAGAACTTTTATAGCATTGGAAGATGCTTTGTCAAGTGTCCCTATATTTCATCATAAAATAATATCTCAAAATTTACATGGATTAGGATTTGCAGATTTGATTATAATTGTTCCCGAAGAGTATATGCCTGCCGCAGTTGAGCTGGCAAGTTTTCACCAAGCAAATGATGGGTTAATTTGTCATGTTGTTACTCCCAATCAAATATATAATGAATATTCTTCGGGGATGAGAGACGTAACCGCGATAAAGCACTTTTTGAGAATGTTTTATGTTAGAGCAGGAGCAGATCCGAACCTCATCCCGAGATATTGTTTGTTTTTTGGAGATGCGACTTATGACTCTAGAAATAGGTTAGGTCATAACATGAACTTTATACCTACCTATGAGTCAACAGAATCGTTAAGTATAACAAGTACTTATGCTACTGATGATTATTTTGCAATACTATCAGATAATGGTGCAATGAATAATTTTGATTTGATGGATATTGCTATAGGGAGGTTACCCGTAAATTCTTTAAGTGAAGCAAACGATATGGTTGCCAAAATAAAAGGATATAGTTCAGTTTCAGCTACAAATCAGAATAATACATCTTGTTCCAACGGAGAATCCAAGGTAACTTTAAATGATTGGCGAAATATTGTTTGTTTGGTGAGTGATGATGAAGATGGAAACCTTTATTTTAGTGATTCAGAAGAAATGGCTGATACAATCCGCTTAAACAATAAAAGCATGAATATTGTTAAGTTACACATGGACGCTTTTTTGGAAACCACTTCGCCTGGAGGTGACGAAAATAAAGGGTGCGAGGAGGCAATTCAGCAAAGAGTTGAAAAGGGAGCTTTTTTAGTTAACTATATTGGTCATGGGGGTGAAACGGGATGGGCGCATGAACGTATTTTGAGAGTTCCAACAATTAGAAATTGGAATAATGGCGTGAAATTACCTGTGTTTATGACCGCTACATGCGAATTTAGCAGGTATGATGATCACGATCGAACATCTGGCGGTGAATATGTGATGCTTAATCCAGATGGTGGAGGGATAGCCTTATTTACAACCACTCGATTAGTTTACAATAGCAGTAATAAGAAATTAAATAAGCATTTTCATAGTATAATATATGATAAAGTGGATGGAAAGCCTCAACGAATTGGAGATGTGTACCTTGAGACAAAAGACCTGTATGTTCAAAATGGTGGAGGTGATGTCAATTTTAGAAAATTTGCCTTATTGGGAGACCCGGCAGTTAGACTGGCTTTACCACAGCACCAAATTGTAACAGACTCCATAAACGGAGTGTCAATTACTGCAGCAGTGGATACCATGAAAGCGCTAAGTATTGTAAATATGGTAGGCCATGTAGAAGATTATGCAGGGCAAGTTCTAACAAGTTTTAACGGTGTTGTTTATCCAACTATATACGATAAGAAACTCAGCCTATCTACTTTAGCGAATAATTCAGGTTCTTCCTTGGCGCCATTTGAAACATGGAAAAATGTTGTGTATAAAGGAAAGGCTACTGTTTTAAACGGCGTTTTTGAGTTTTCATTTGTAGTGCCACAAGATATTTCGTTTCAATACGGCAATTCACGTGTAAGTTATTATGCTGAGAATGGAACAGAAGATGCCCAAGGATACAACGAAGATGTGACAATAGGAGGAATCGACACCACCGCTGTTTCTGATGGACAGGGTCCCGATATTTCGCTATATATGAACGATGATAGTTTCGTTTCTGGAGGGGTAACTGATGAGAATCCTGATTTATTTGCCAAGGTATTTGATGAAAATGGAATTAATATGGTTGGTAATGGTGTTGGTCATAATATAGAGGCAGTAATTGATGAAAATACTTCAGAGTCTATTATCTTAAATGACTTTTACGAAGCTGACTTGGATACCTATAAAAGTGGTAGAATATCTTATCCCTTCTACGATTTAGAAGAAGGGAATCATATTCTCAGTTTGAAGGTTTGGGACGTATATAATAATTCAGAAAAAAGCGAAATTGAATTTGTAGTTGCTAAGGAAGAAAATTTCACATTAGATCATGTGTTAAATTATCCTAATCCTTTTACTACACGAACGGAGTTTTACTTCGAGCATAATCAGTTGTGTGACTATTTAGATGTTCAAATTCAAGTATTTACGGTTTCCGGAAAATTGGTTAAATCGATTGCCGAAAGAGTACATTCTAAAGGCTTTAGGTCGGAAGGGATAGTTTGGGATGGACGGGATGATTATGGAGAGAAAATCGGAAGAGGAGTTTATGTGTATAAACTGAAAGTTCTAAACGAGGGAGGAGAAAAAGTAGAGAAATTTGAAAAATTAGTAATTCTTAATTAAGCTTGAACAATAATAAGTAACAATTTACGTATATTTGTTGTTCTTTTGAAAACCAAAATAATGAAAATGAGATTCAAAATATTATCAATAACTCTTAGTGCTGCTCTGCTTTTCTCAGCATCTATTGGTGCTCAGGTGAGTTTAAGTGGAGCAGAAACGGGTTCGGATATAAATACAATAACAACTGCGGTTCCTTTTTTACTTATTTCTCCTGACTCTCGTTCTGGAGCAATGGGAGACGTTGGTGTAGCATTATCTCCAGATGCAAATTCTATTCATTGGAACCCTGCGAAACTAGCTTTTATTGATGATGACAAGGATATGGGTTTTTCTTTGTCTTATTCCCCCTGGTTAAGGGCATTGGTAAATGATATAAATTTAGCTTATTTATCAGGATACAAGAAACTGGATAAAAATTCGGCAATTGGATTTTCTTTGCGTTATTTTTCATTAGGAGATATTACTTTTACTAATAATTATGGTCAGGAAATCCGTAATTTTAAACCAAATGAATTTGCTTTAGATGGAACCTATTCAAGAAAGTTAGGGGAACGATTTGGAGCAGGTATTGCAGCTAGATATATCTATTCAAATTTAACAGGAGGAATTTCTTCTTCAGGAGCGGATGTGAAAGCAGGTCAGTCTGTAGCTGTTGATATATCTGCGTATTACGAAACCGAGGAATTTGAAGTTTCGGGCAGAGCAGCTAATGTTGCTTATGGGTTAAATATTTCAAATATTGGCGCAAAGATGTCTTACACTGATGCTGCAAATAGAGATTTTATTCCGACTAATATGCGATTAGGGACTGCTTTTAACGTAGATTTAGACGATTTTAATAAACTTACAGTTGCTCTTGATGCAAATAAGTTGTTGGTGCCTACTCAGCCCATTTATACGCAAGTAAATGGTTCAACGGTTTATGGAACAGATGGACCAATTATATTTTCAGGTAAAGATCCAAACGTGGGAGTTGCTTCCGGAATATTTGGTTCATTTAATGATGCTCCAGGTGATGTAGTTTTAGATGAAGATGGAAATACAATTGAAGTTGTAAAAGGAACTCAATTTAAAGAAGAATTGAGAGAGGTGAATATATCTGTTGGTGCAGAGTATTTATACAATGATTTATTGGCAATAAGAGCGGGTTACTTTCATGAGCACTGGTCAAAAGGAAATAGAAGATTTGTCTCTCTTGGAGCTGGCATCAGGTATAGTGTTTTTGAATTAGATTTATCTTATATACTTGCATTAACGCAAGCAAGTCCACTAGCAAATACACTTCGTTTTACACTAAGATTTAACTTCGGTGAAGTAGCTAGCGAAAGTAGTTTGTAACGTTTGTAGAAAAAGGAAATGAAAAAAAGCCACCTGCATTAGCAAGTGGCTTTTTTAGTTCTAGTAAAATGACCTGAGACTACGTATTACTTATACCTTCATCTCTAAAGTGGCCCTTTTGCTCCTCTTCATTGTAATATATAAAGACCTGGGCTGTGTCGTTTAAGAAATTAATCTTACCGATCTCAAATCGAGTTATTGTTAATCCAGTTCTGCTTTCAAGATCAGCTATCAATTCATCATGTTTTTCAGGTGTTATCAAATCTATCTTTTCAAAAATTATCACTTTTCTGGATTCGTGTTTTAACAGCCAAATCTTTTCAAGACCGTATGTTACTACTATAATTGCAGAATTGGTAAAAGCCAATTCTGCATAGCTCATTTTTTTATTTGATAAAGCATTGATAACGGAAACGCCTATTACTATGAATAAATAGGTCATTTCCTTAATTGGGATGGGGTCTGTTCGGTACCTTATAATTCCGAATATGGCAAATAATCCTAAAGCCATTCCCATTCCCATCTCAAACTTCTTCAGTGTAAAACATATCATAAAAATAACAAGACTGATCATTACATACGTAAAAAGGTAATCCTTTCTTTTGGCTATGGGGTAATAGATGGCTCTAACAATAATAAGAATGACAACTAAATTCATTCCGAATTTGAATGCCAATTTCCAAAAGTCATTTTCAAATAAAGGAACTCCTAAGAAACCTCCTTCCTCTATTGATTTTGGCAATCCTTTAATAGACTCATATGTTTCTGTATCCATAAGGAAATCAAACATTCCGTTCCCTGTGCTAAATAATTCAACTAATCCACTCATTTATTTTATTTATATGTATTTGTTTCTCTTTAAATTTATTGTTTTTTAATGCTGGATATAAAAGCTTTGCTCCTATGCAATACTTACTAACCCGCAGAGGTCGAACTCCATTTTCTTTTATTAGTTTCATAAAAGGAGATTTTCGATTAACCTTCTCTTGTTTCACTTCTCCAATTATTACATTTTCCAAAGAAATATTCTTCTCATTTCGCTGAAACCCTAATCCAATATCCAAAGTTAGCCTTTCTTTATCCGTTTTGTTTACAAGAGTGATTCTATTAAATGAATTCCACAATTTTTTTACTAGAAGAATATCATTAGGGATAACATCACTAATAAATTGTAACGATTTCTCAGACATTTCTTCTTCAAAATCAGCTATTTGGATTCTCTTTTTGATAGTTCTACCCTTTTTTTTATTCTTTATTTCAAGATAACATAAGCCAGAGTCAATATATTTCCTCATCCGGACTTTATAACGATTGGGCCATCCATTGTGATGATGCGTATAAAAATCAAATTCATCCGTGTCAAAATAGAGAGTTTTATATTGTGCTACTCTTTTGTTTTTAATTTCAAGCACTTTGTAAAAGTCTTTTAAATCTGGCAGAACTTTAGTAAATAAGCCTTTTGGGATAACAAATTTGGTGTCAGTTCTGTTAAGCAATTTAACAGAGTCCATTTCCTTTAGGGAAGTTGGGTCGAACGTTTGTAATATGTCTAAAATGAGTTTCAATTGCGTCGTTTGCTAAGATTATAAAAATAAAGTAAAAAATACT
>CAWUXI010000055.1:0-6704 GCA_963926405.1 uncultured Flavobacteriales bacterium | reverse complement strand
CATTTGATTTAAAAGTATTTGAACCTGTTGTATTATTTGCAGGAACATCTGTCTTAATTGACGAAGGAGATAGTACAGAAATTGATGCGACATTAAGTAATGGTGGAAATATATTATGGACTCCTGATTACAATATGGATGATGACACGATATTGAATCCAACGGTTGCTCCAACAGAACCTGTAACTTATTATACTATTTACACAACAAGTGCAGACGGTTGTTCTGCTACCGATTCTGTTCTAATTTTAGTAAATACAATTGACTCCTTGGAAATAAATAATTTTCTTTCTCCTAATGGTGATTTTTCAAATGACACATGGACTGTAAACAAACCCTCTATAATTTCAGGTTGTCCATTGGCCATCTACAACAGATGGGGGAAAATAGTTTGGGAATCCACTTCTTATGAAAATAACTTTGATGGGACGAACAAATCAGGAGAGCCTCTGCCAGAAGGAACTTACTTTTATTTAATTAAATGTGCTCAAGAAGAATACAAAGGCAGTATTTTATTGATGAGATAATAAATTTATTTTTATGAAGAATCTAATTTTAGGTATACTAATATTCATATCGTTTAGTGCATTTTCGCAACAGGTACCAATTAGTGCTATGTATCCGTACAATACTTCTTTTATTAATCCTGCAGAAGTTGGCACGAAAAAAGGAACTCAAATACAATTAGTGCAAAGGCAGCAGTGGGTAGGTCTTATAGGTAGCCCAAATACCACCTTTTTATCAGCGCAACGTCAGCTAAATTCTAAAATGGGAATTGGTGGTAACGTAACCTTAGATAAAATTGATTTCATTCAAAGAATAAATGCAAGCGCAAGTTATTCCTACAAGTTACTTATTGACAACAAGAATAAAATTCGATTTGGGCTTTCTGCTGGCATTATAAAAGGAACTTTGGACTTAAGCACTATTCAAGCAGATGACATGAGTGATATTGTTCTTACAAGCGCTCCATTAAGAATGACGTTTGATGCAGCATTCGGGATGACATACACTTTTGATAGCGATTTAAATATTGGAATATCGTTCCCTCAATTACTAGGAACAAAGGCTAGTGTAGATATTGTTGATGGGAGTAAATACAATTTAGTGCGCCATAGTAACGTTTATTTTTCTTACAGAATGAAAGTTGATGAGCAATTTGAATTTATACCTTTAATTATGGTAAGAAACGCACAAAATAATAATTCACAAGTCGAAGTTTTCGGGAATATTAAATATGATAATAAGATATGGGGAGGCATAGGACATAGATCAAATTCGGTATTTATTTTAAATATGGGCATGCAATTGATTGACAAATTATCTCTTACTTATGCATTCGAATTTAGTAGTTCAGGTGTTGGTTCAAACACATCTGGAACCCATGAAATTATGCTTTCTTTAAACCTTAATAAAGCATCTGAAGTTCCAGAAGAAGAAGTACCGGTTGAAGAGCCAACTGAAAGAAAAACGAGTACAAGTTTCTAAATTACATTCTTTCAGGAACGTCTACACCTAACAATTGCATTGATAGTTTAATAACCGCCCCTACCTTATAACTAATTGCTATTCTAAATGCTTTTTTGTTAGCATCCTTCTCTTTTATTATGGATAACAATTGATAAAATGAATTATAATTCTTCACCAATTCATATGTGTAATTAGCGAGTAACGCAGGACTATAATTTTTACCAGCTTCTTCAATCACACTAGGGAATTCTGAAAGATCTTTCAACAATGTTTTTTCCGCAGGCTCTAGTAATAAATCTGTTTCAGATTCCTTATTAAAAGCACCAGCTTTTCTCAGTATAGATTGAATCCTTGCATAGGTATATTGAATAAAAGGGCCGGTATTTCCGTTTAAATCAACTGACTCTTCAGGGTTAAATTGCATTCCTTTTTTTGGATCAACTTTTAACAAATAATATTTCAACCCCCCTAGACCAATTGTTTTGTAAAGTTCATCTTTAATTGAATCTGATAAACCATCTAAATGTCCTCTTTCTTGCGTCATTTGCTTAGCATCCTCAATTACACTTTTCATTAACTCATCTGCATCCACAACAGTTCCTTCTCTAGACTTCATTCTACCAGTAGGTAAATCAACCATACCATACGAAAGGTGATAACACCCTTCAGCCCAGGAATACCCTATTTTCTTTAGTATCGTTAAAAGCACCTTAAAATGGTGATTTTGCTCGTTCCCTACTGTATAGATAAGACCCGATAAGTTTGGGTAATCTTTATAACGTTCTATAGCTGTACCAAGGTCTTGTGTCATGTAAACAGATGTTCCATCCGCACGAAGCAATAATTTATCATCTAATTTATGATCACTTAAATCACACCAAACTGAACCATCCTCTTTTTCATAAAAATTGTTATCCGCTAAACCTTTCTCTACTACATCTTTACCCAAAATGTAAGTATTAGATTCATAATAAAGTTGATCAAAATCAACTCCCATTTCCTTGTAAGTTGTTTCAAATCCTGCATAAACCCATGTGTTCATAGTTTCCCAAAGCGCATATATTTCGGGATCCTTTGCCTCCCATTTAAGAAGCATTGCTTGCGCTTCTTTAAATATTTCTGCTTCTCTCTCCGCGTCCTTCGACTCCATTCCACCATCTACCAGCGCTGCTATTTGCTTTTTGTATTCCTTATCAAACGCAACATAGTATTTCCCAATAAGATGGTCACCTTTCATGCCCGTAGATACTGGTGTTTCATTATTACCAAATAATTGCCAAGCCAACATACTTTTACAGATATGAATTCCTCTGTCATTAATTATTTGTGTTTTATATACTTCGTGTCCATTTGCCTTTAATATTTCAGCAACTGAATAACCTAAAAAGTTATTTCTTAAATGACCTAAATGCAGAGGTTTGTTCGTATTTGGAGAAGAATACTCTACCATAAAAGTTTTTCCTGTAGAAGACGTTGATCTACCAAAAGTTTCATCTCTTGACCAAATATTGAACTGATCTAACCAAACTTTATCTTTTATTGAAAGATTTAAAAACCCTTTTACAACATTATAAGAATTAGCAATATCAGAATTACCTAAGAGCCACCCCCCTATTTCTTCGGCTGATTGTTCGGGCGATTTTTTTGTAACTTTCAGTAAAGGAAAAACAACCAAAGTCAAATCTCCTTCGAATTCTTTTTTTGTTTTTTGAATCTGAATTTGTTGAATTGGTAATTCTTGTGAGTACAAAGCTTCAATAGCCTTTACCACATTATGAATTACATTATCTACTACTCTCATTTAGATATCGTTCTAGAATAAATAATTTAATTGTAACTAGTAAAGAAACTATATTACCCTCTCTTTTCAATAATTGATGTAGCATTTTCTAAAATACGAAATGCTGTCTCCGCCATTTTATTTTGTTTGTTATCCAAACAAGGATTGATTTCCACAACTTCAAAACAACCTACTCTTTTGTCTATAAGAAAATGATTAATCAGTCCACTTGCTTCCTGTTCCGTAATTCCATTCGGCACCGGTGTTCCTGTTCCGTAAGAAACTAAATCGCAGTCCATACTATCAACATCGAAAGAAAGATAAAGAATGTCACATTCTTTCAAATAATCAAGTACTTCTGCAGAAACTTGCTCCACCCCATTCCTCCTAACATACTCAACACTAACATTATGAATAGAATTATTCGCAATGAAATAATCTTCTGATTCTTCTGTATCTCTTACTCCTATAAAGACCAAATCTTTAGGATTAATTTTAGGAGCTATGCCTCCAACATTTTTTAACTTCTCCCAAGTTTCAATTACTTCTAGCTCTAATTCTTTAATTTTATGATCTTCATTGTCAATATTTAATGCAGTAGCTAAAGGCATTCCGTGCACATTACCTGAAGGAGATGTATATGGAGAATGCAAATCTGCATGAGCGTCAATCCATATTACTCCTAAACGTTTATCTGGATTCGCTTTTTTAATTCCTGCAATAGTTCCACCAGCACTTGAATGATCTCCTGCTAATATTAATGGAAATCTGTTCTTTTGAAATGTCTCTTCAACCTTATCACAAATCCTATTAAAGACTTTTAATACGTCTTCCATCCTCTTTGCACTTGGGAAATTTATCTCCTCAAATAATCGATCATTTTCATTCTCAATTTTTTCCAGCGAATGTTTGTTGAAATAATCACTTTTACTATTAAAAGCAGCTATCCTTAATGCATCTACACCAAGACTTGCACCTCTAGTCCCTGCTCCAATTTCTGAATTATTTTCGATTAAAACTACACGACTCATATCTGTAAGTATTGACTTTTAATAATAGTGAACTGCGAGTTTACTGAAAATTGTTTGAATTACAATGTTTATAAGGGATATAACAACAAAGGACTTATTTTAAATCAAATAAGTCCTTTAATTATAAAACATTCTACTTTTTTAGTTGTTTGCTTCGTATCTACCTTTCAATCCATCTAAAACACCTTGTAATCTTGTTGCAAATGTCTTATACTTTGAAACACCAGCGGCTTTAGCTTTTTGAATATAATTATCGGCAGAATCAAAATCATTTATCCACATATAAGCTTCAGCTAAATTAGCATATAATAATGCCGTTACTTTTTTGTTAACTCTTGATTTATTATCTAAAGGATCACTTTCTTCTAAAGCATCCTCCCAAATTTTTATTCCTTTTTCAATTTTATCAATTGCACTAATTCTTTCAACATCCTTGAAAAGCAAATCGTATCCAGATTTAACATTTGTATATGCATCAATCAAATCATTATAATTATGTCCTTTATGTTTTTTAACTGTATAAATTTCGGTAGACCTTCCTCTTTTCGGGTAACCACATTTATCATTTATTAATGAATTAACCGCGTTTAAGGAAGCCGCCAACATTGTTTTTTGTCTCTCCGCCCAAAAAGTATTGTAATTGTCAATGATCCACACTTTGTGTTCATACTGATTATCATAAGACTTAATAACGGATGTTTGCAGATTATCATTCAGCGTTTCCGAAAGAATTACACCTTCTCCTGGAACTTCTACAGTAACCTTAACTGGCATTTTACAAGAACTTGTATATGTATATTTAGTTGCTGCTCCGGTCCCCGTTTTTTTTACTTCAATACTCGCATTTTGAAAGCCCATTATTGTCAATGTAACAACAGCACCGCCTTCATCTTTTGCATATCCGTCAAGATTAATTGAGCCACTTATTTGAACTTCAGTAACATCCTCAGTTAATAAAGGAAGTCTTATCTCCTCTTTATCAGGTTGATTTGCATAAGGAGGTTTTATAGGTATTACTGGCGCCACTGCTGGCGCAACAGTTGCGTTTACTGCTCTTTCCCACTTAGCTAAGTCCATTAAATACAGCTTATCAACTTTCTTTTTATCTTCTAACCAGCTTGCAAATTCTGCTTCAAAAGCGGATAATTTATTTTGATATGCAGACATTGAATCTTCATTACTTTTAGCATAGACAGATAAATCTGTTACTAAATTAAAATTCGAAATGCCCTTTGGAATCGGATTTGATGGTAATTGCACATAGTTGAATGAAACTTTTTGATCTTGATCATTTTGACCAAAAATAACTCCGGTTATTAAAATTGTTATGGATAGTAGTACTTTTTTCATATAGTTAACTTTTTATTTTTAACACCCTAGACAAATTAAGCGCCAAAAGATGTTTCGAATGTATAAAAAAAAGTTAATTACTACTACCTATTTAAACTACTACTTCAATTTAGAAGCAAATACCTTTCTAAATTTATCCAATTTCGGCTGAATAACAAATGTGCAATAACTATTACCTGGATTTTGGGAATAATAATTTTGATGGTAGTTTTCTGCTGCAGAATAATTTGATATAGGTAATATTTCAGTAACAATTGGATTTTCCCAAGCTTCAGAGTCTATGAGCTGAACCTTATAAGACTTAGCTTCATTGCCTTGTTTTTCATTATGATAAAAAATAGAAGATCGGTATTGAGTTCCAACATCTGCGCCTTGCCTATTTAAAGTAGTTGGATCATGCGTTTTCCAGAATACTTCCAGAATATCTCCTAATGAAATTAGAGAAGGGTTATATATTATTTGAGCTACCTCAGCATGACCAGTTGTACCACTGCAGACTTCTTTATAACTAGGGTTTTTCACAAATCCTCCTGCATAACCAGCAACAACAGATTCGACCCCTTTTAATTCACTAAAAACAGCTTCTATGCACCAAAAGCATCCTGCACCTAAAGTTATTGTATCCATATTTTTAGATTCATTTATCATTTTATTCTCTTCGTCAAACTGTGCATTTGAGCAAGAACTGAAGGCGAAAATAATTGTTATAATTGACATCCATTTCATATCTCTTTTATTTTTCATCAAAAGTAGATTATTAATATTGAAACTAATAGTAGCTGAAAGACATTTCCCTTTCATATCATATAATAAGTAAAATATAACGAATACTATTAATCGGAAAAATATTTAAAAACATACTGTACCTTTTTCAGATAAATGGATTTACTAAACAAACTTAAAAGAGGATAAATGAATTTACTAAACAAACTTAAAAGAATGCGATTACTATTTTTAATCTTACTCTTAACTATAGTGATTTTGGTTATTAAAAACACATTCTTGGATGAAAAACCTATTATTAGCAGGTCGTTAAGTCAAACAGAAAAAGCGAAAGAAGCTTTAGAATACTG
>CAWUXI010000054.1:0-12512 GCA_963926405.1 uncultured Flavobacteriales bacterium | reverse complement strand
GTTTGATAAAATAATATAAAACGTTATTCAGCAAAATTAAAATACTTAACTTAACATACTCCCTAAAAAAAACTGAAATTTTTTAAGACTTCAATCTCTCCTTGATGCAGGCAACACTTTTGGAAAGTTCTTCTATCGTCTCTAAATAGTTCTTCATCAATCAAGGATACTTAATTTTAAAATTAGTATGCATTTATTTTAACAGCAAACAAGTAATTAAGTAATTGGTTCCAATGATGTTAAAAGGATATAATAGGTTAATATTAAGGTTGATAGTGGCAAGAGATAGATATCTGTCCTAACCTAGCTCCCGATAGGAATCCAAACTAATTCTTCCTACTTTAGCTAAAAATGTATCTATAACCGTATAAACAATATCAAATTATGCAAAAGTTATTTATTATTCTGAGTATTATTTTATCATCATTCACTTCAAAAGCTACAATTCACGTTGTTAATGTTTGGGATGGATATTACAGATTTGTTGATGCGGTGAATTTCTCGCAAGACATTACAATTCAACTTGGCGATACCGTTCAATGGCTTCCTTTGGATTTTCCAATGATGGTGCATACTATAACTTCTTCAAACATTCCCGCTGGAGCTGCACCATTCGATCAAATATGGCAAGCCCCTGCAGATACTTTTTTTCAATATGTTCCGCAAATAGCAGGTCTTTACGAATATGTATGCACTCCACACATACCCAATGGAATGATTGGCTCTTTCAATGTAATTGGAGGTGTAACTGGACTTACTGATGGTAAATTATCAGAAAATGAGTTACTTATTTATCCAAACCCTACAACAGATATTATTCATCTCAATAAATCAAACTTTGTATATACATACAAAATTTTCACTTCCAATGGAAAGCTAAAACTATCTGGTAAAACGAATGAAACAGTAAATGTTTCAACCTTAGCAAATGGAAACTACTTTATTGAAATTGTTGGCGATCGACCGCGTATTCTGAAATTTATAAAACAATAATAACTTAAAATATTCTATAAACTCCATTAGAAGAAGCATACAGATTAAGGATTTTATCACATCAGTCCTCGAATCCGCTTTAAATTTATTCATTCTTTTGATTGATAAATAGTGTGCGAAAAAGTTTTTAATAAAAAAGCAACATTTTTCTGAAATATTATTATTTTCGCCATCTAATAAATTATTACAATGAAAAAAGGAACAGTAAAATTTTTCAACGACACCAAAGGATTTGGTTTTGTTGTAGACGATGAGGACAAAAGCGAATATTTTGTGCATGTATCAGGTTTAATCGATGAGATTAAAGAAAATGATTCAGTTGAGTTCGAATTGCAAGAAGGTAAAAAAGGATTAAATGCAGTAAACGTAAAAGTTTGCTAATATAAGTTCATTTATTTTTTAAAAAAGCTATCTCCTAGAGATGGCTTTTTTTACGCTTACTAAAAAGTAGATTAAAACTTCATTCTTGCAGATGGGGTAGCATTTTGGTCTGATATATAAC
Organism: uncultured Flavobacteriales bacterium; assembly: GCA_963926405.1. Taxonomy (GTDB): domain Bacteria; phylum Bacteroidota; class Bacteroidia; order Flavobacteriales_D; family Parvicellaceae; genus CALSMU01. The sequence continues at coordinate 11,017 of CAWUXI010000054.1, read as the reverse complement.
CTTTTTCTAATTTAAACTGTCCAGTCATAGCAATCATGGCTGCATTATCTGTGCAATATTCAAATTCAGGAATAAATGTATTCCAACCTTCTTTCTGGCCTGTTTCCTCTAGTTTTTTTCTCAAACAGCTATTTGCTGAAACACCTCCTGCGATAGCAACATCTTTTACGTTGTATTTAGCAACCGCCTTTTTTAATTTGATAAATAAGTAATTGACTATATGCCGCTGATATGAAGCGCAAATATCATTCAGGTTTTCTTGAATAAATTTGTCATTCAACTTTTCTTCTTTTTGTAAGAAATATAAAAACTGCGTCTTTAATCCACTGAAACTGTAGTTGAATTCTCCAACTTTAGGGAATGTGAAAGAAAATTTTTCAGCGTCGCCCTCTTTACTTAGTTTGTCCACCAGGGGCCCTCCAGGATATGAAAGTCCTAATAGCTTGGCTGCTTTATCGAAAGCTTCCCCTGCTGCATCATCGATTGTTTCACCAATTAATTCCATGCTGAGATGGTCTTTGACTAATACGATCTGAGTATGACCCCCACTTACTGTTAAACAAATAAATGGAAATTTCGGAGTGGGTTTGTGTTTTTCTTTTTTTTGGATAAAGTGGGCAAGTATATGCCCTTGCATATGGTTGACATCAATTAATGGAATGTTTAACCCCATGGCCATAGATTTTGCAAAGGAGGTTCCTACAAGCAAAGAACCAAGCAATCCAGGACCTTGTGTATATGCTATTCCTGTTAGCTCACTTTTAGTAACGCCTGCTTGTTTTAACGCTGCGTCAACTACTGGCACAATATTTTGTTGGTGAGCTCGTGAAGCAAGTTCCGGCACAACACCACCATATTTGGCATGAACCTCTTGGCCAGCAATAACATTAGAGAGAATTTCTCCGTTTTTAATTATTGCTGCAGAAGTATCGTCGCAACTTGATTCTATACCAAGAATGATGTTATATTTGTTTGTTACTCTCATTAATTAAATTAAAGTGCTCAAAACTATTAAAAAAATAGGGTTTTACTTGCTAAGAACTTTAGCAAATTTATTTGAGATAGTTTTTTTCTTCAGTCTTGTACTTATATTCTTTATTCGATCTAATTGGGTACAAACCCAGGTTGCCTCCAGCTTGGCAGAATTTTATTCTTATGAACTGGATACTGATGTGTCGATTGAGAGTGTTAAAATTAATGGTTTCGAATATGCTGAAATCAATGGTTTGTTTATTGGCGATAAGCATAATGATACGCTATTGTATATTCCTCATATCAATGGTGCTTTAGCCGATTTAAGTTTGGATAGTAAGTTTGCTATTTTGAGTGGGATTAACTCTGAAGGTGCTCGTTTGAAAATTCAAAAGTATAAGGGAGAAAAAGAGTTCAATCTAAAATTCCTCATAAATTATTTTGCTTCCGAAGAAGTTGAACCTTCCTCCTTTACAATGAAGATAAAGGAGATTAACTTAAATAAAACACATGTAACCTATTACGATTGGAATAAGGAAATAAAAGAATATGGGATTGATTATGATCATCTAGATATTTGGGATGTATCAGGAAAAATAATTGGACTTAGGAACAGAGGAGATGTTACCACTATGAATGTTGAAGGTCTTGCACTGAAAGATAGAAGTGGGTTTCGTTTAGATAGCTTGAGTGCACACATATTAGTAAATTCTAGAAAGATTAAATTGGATAAGTTAATAGTTAAAACTCCCTATTCTAATATCGTTACAAAAGGTGTTGAATTTAATTTTGAAGGATATGAAAACTTGTCCAATTTTGTAGAAGATGTTCGGCTGTTTGCGAATGTTGAAATGTCTTCGATTCACATGAAAGATATATCTTATTTCGTGCCTTCTTTAAAAGAATACGATTTTCTGTTTGACTTAATGGGGGAGGTAGAAGGATCTGTTAATGATTTAAATTTAAGTAGTTTATTTGTCCGTATTTCTGAAGGAACCTACTTCGATGGGGATGTTTCTTTAAAAGGTTTACCGAATATTGATAGTACACAAATAGCACTCAATATTAATGTGCTTCAGACATCTAAAATGGATTTGGAAGCCATTGATTTTACGAAGTTTGGCATAAATAAAAAGTTAGAAATTCCTGAGCAACTGTCAAGTCTTGGAGGGGTTTATGTAATGGGTAATTCTCATGGGTATTATCATGATTTTGATGTATCCTTAGATATAATTACAGATATAGGGGTTACTACAGGTAGTTTTGTATGCAACATTGACGCCACTAAGCAATTTAATTATGAGGGTTATTTGAGCACTGCGGGAATCGATTTATCAGAATTAACAAACTCAAGTCTGTTTGGGAATTTCACTTCAGATTTAAATATTAAAGGGAAAGGGTTAACAATTGATGACTTAGATGTAGTTGTAGGTGGTCATTTGAATAAGTTTAATTTTCAAGGATATACATATGATGAAGTAAACATAAATGGTCATTTTAAAGAAAAATCTTTTGATGGTATTTTAAATGTTTTCGATCAAAATATAGAATTAAATTTTGAAGGAAATATTGATCTGAACACATCTCCATATCAGTTTAGCTTTGTTACAGAAGTAGTAAAAGCAAATCCTTATGATTTACATTTAATCAATACTAGAGAATCTGCTTCTGCTTGTTTTAATCTTATGGCAGAAGGAAATGCAACTAATTTGGATGATTTTACAGGTTTGATCTATTTTACAGATGTAGCTTACTTTGAAGATGGAACAGACTATCCCTTTGAATCTATCATGTTTGAATCTAAAGGAAATACAAATTTCCATACTATAGATGTTTTCTCAGAATTTGCAGACGTCACAATGGAAGGAGAATTTAACTTAGATTCTATTGAGAGAAGTCTTTCTTACCTTGGATCAAAGATTTTACCATCATTATTTTCAGACAAAGAATACTTGTGCTTAACACACGAAGAATTTAATTTAAGTGTAAGAATAAATGACCTTTCTAAATTGACAAAACTCTTTTTCCCTAAGTTCAGTATAGCTCCTAAAACAGAGCTTCATTGCGATTATAAAAGTGAAGATGATGCACTAGAATTGTATGTTAAATCGGACTGGATAGAGTATAATGATATCCGTTTTGCTGGTGTTCAGCTAGATACTACACAAAAAATATCTGGACTCGATCTTTTTTATACATTAGATTTAACAATTGATTCATTGTTTCTTTCAGAAGACATTTATGTACAAAATGTAAATTTTATAGCAAAAGCTTACGAGGATAATATTGGTACAAGTATTTATTGGTCGGCAGATGATTCTACTTATTGGGGTAAAATATATGGTGATGGTTATTTATTGAGTTCAAGTCAATTTGAATTTGATATTCATCCATCTGAGATATTTTCTGGTGTTGGGTTATGGCATATTGATAGAGATGCGCATATCCGAGTAGATTCAAGCTCTATCCATCTAGATAAAATAATAGCGAAAAATGAAGGTCAACTAATCAAGTTTGATGGAGCAGTGTCAGAAGTTCCCACGGATAAAATGAACTTTGAAATTAAAGGGTTTAACTTAAATAACATATCCGCCTTAACTAGTTTAGAAGCAATGGAATTACAAGGATCTTTGTTTCTAGATGGTTATGTTTCTAATCTTTACGATGATTGGTATTTTTCTGCTTCCTCTTTGCTAGAAGACTTGATTATAGATGGTTATTATACGGGTAATGTTAAAACTAGTACGTCTTGGAATGGTGATGAACAAAGAATGGAGCTAGTTGGGGAATTAAATAGGGCTAATGATGAAACGGACTTTGTGATTTCAAAAGGCTATTATTACGTAAATAGGCCTGATAATAATTTAGATTTTCAGTTTGATTTTAAAAATACGGATCTAACATTTGTAAATGCTTTTATGCCTGAAGGTTTTCTTTTAGAAGGTAATACGAAGGGGGTTGTTTACATGAAAGGGCAAACGAGTTCTCCTCAATTTAATGGTAGCTTGTTCTTAAATGAAACTGCAGTCCAAATTGATATGTTAAATGTGAAATATACAGCAAATGGGCAAATCCTTATAGAGCCTGATATGGTTTTATTAAATGGAATTCCTATAAAAGATAAATATGGAGCAGAGGCATTTTTGGTAGGTTCTTTCTTTCATCAAAATTTTGAAAAGTATAATTATGATTTCTTTGCCACATTTGATAAACCCTTTCAAGTGTTAAATACTAACTATAAAATGAATCCATTGTATTATGGAAATGCTTTTGTTTCAGGAGATTTATCTATTAACTATGAAGATCTATTAGACATTACAATTAACGCTAAAACGGAGAAAGGGACCAACATTACATTACCATTATATGGATCTGAAGATGTTGTTTTAAAAGAATTTGTCACGTTTGTAAATAAAGAAAATTTTCATGAAGAATACAAAGTAGATCTTGAGGGTGTTAACTTGAATCTAAGCATGGATTTAACGGATGATGCAGAAATTAAACTGGTGTTTGATGAAGTCGTCGGTGATGCAATGAGAGCAACTGGAGAAGGACACATAGATATGTATATTGATCAATCTTACGATTTCTATATGTTCGGAAACTATGAGGTTTCAGAAGGAAGTTATTTGTTCACGCTGAAAGATTTTATTAATAAAAAATTCAAAGTTAAACCAGGTAGTTCAATTAGTTGGTATGGTGATCCTTATAGTGCTGATATAGATATTAAAGCATATTACCCATTGAAAGCAAGTTTGTATGATATTATGTCTAAAAATGATAGAGAGGGTTACAAACAAAAAGCGGATATAGAGTGCGTAATGCATTTGACTCAGAATCTATTTAATCCTAATATAGGGTTTGATATATTAATACCTCGTTCAGACGAGAACGCAAAATCAGTTTTAAGAAACTTAGTTTCTACTGAACAGGAAATGAATAAGCAGGTCTTCTCATTATTGATTTTGAATAAGTTTATGCCTCGATCAGATATTGTAGGAACCGAAGCAACTGGAGTAGGATTTATGGAGGCCACAACTAGTGAGGTTCTTTCAAACCAATTAAGCAATATGATCTCAAATTTCTCTGATGATTTTGATTTGGGCTTCAATTACCGTCCTGGAGATGAGATAAGTAATGATGAGGTTGCTGTCGCCATGTCAACGCAATTGTTTAATGATAAATTAACGGTTAAAACAAATGTTGGTGTTTCTCATAACAGTGAATCTTCTGGCGGAAGCAGCAGTAATAGTTTAATTGGCGATGTCGATGTTGAGTTTAAAGTAAACCCACCAGAAGGAAACTTAAGGGTTCATGCATTTAATGAATCAAATGAATATGACATTGCCAAGGTCGACCAATCAAAGTATACGCAAGGTGTTGGTCTTTTCTATCAAGAGAGTTTTGATAATGCAGGGGAGCTATTTTGTAAATTGGCAAATCTTTTTCGCTTTGGTGATAACAATTGCACAGAATGCCAGGATAAAGAAAGTAGGCAAGGTTACAAGACCGAAAAAAATCAAAATAGTGCTGCTAAAAAAAGCCAAGAAGTTGAATTAGAAGAGTCTTCCACGGAATAAATGACTTGAGTCTTCTCAAAATAAAGTTGCCGTAAATCTATTTGTTTTGAGTTTGCTTCATTGGATTTTCTGCTCCAGAGTGTCTACCTTTAGATTTGTTGTACAGCTCAAATCTGGTTGGTGTAATTTTTCTGGGCCATGAATTATTAGAAATATCAGTGTCGGCAGTTTCTAAATTTGGATCTAATTCAATTGAAATAACTTCTTTTTCAAAAAAGAAAACTTTAGAGACATTGTAATTATTTGATTTCCAAATTTCAGCTGGAATTTTGATCGTTTCAGAAGTTTTGTCGTTAAATGTAAATTTCAAAATTAAAGGCATTACCAGCCCACCTTTGTTTGAAAATGAAAGTTGATAGTAGTTAAACTTACTTTTTAAAATGGCTAACTCTTCTTCGCTTAGTTCATCAATAAACTTTTTGTATTTTTTCTTGTCTTTTTCGGTAACATCAAAAGGGTTGTAAGAATTATAAAAATCATATAAAGAATTATCTTCTTCAGCGTACGTTATAACAATGTCTTTTTTATTTCTCGTGGTACTTATATCTTCTGGAAATTCATTCAATTTAGCTTCAGCTAAAGGCTTCTCTATAGTGGGGTCTTGGGTGCTGATTTGAAACCATTGTACATCATCCATTGATATATCTACATGATCAGTTGAGTAAAACCAACCTCTCCAAAACCAATCTAAATCAACTGCACTAGCATCTTCCATTGTTCTGAAAAAGTCAACAGGGGTAGGGTGTTTAAACATCCAACGTTGCGCATAAGTTTTAAACGCGTGGTCAAAAAGCTCTCTACCCATAATTGTTTCACGAAGAATATTTAATGCAGTGGCTGGTTTTCCATATGCATTGTTTCCAAATTGATGTATTGACTCACTGTTTGTCATAATAGGGGAGATATTACTTTTATCTCCTTTCATATAGTCAACAATTTTAGATGCAGGACCTCTTCTGCTCGGAAAATCTCTTTCCCAGGTTTGTTCTGTTAAATACTGTAAAAAAGTATTTAATCCCTCATCCATCCAAGTCCATTGTCTTTCATCAGAATTAACAATCATTGGAAAGTAATTGTGTCCTACTTCATGTATTATTACTCCAATCATTCCGTATTTCATACGTGGAGAATAGGTGCCATCTTCATCAGGTCTTCCATAATTGAAACATATCATTGGGTATTCCATTCCCTGGTCCTTAGCGTGAACCGAAATAGCAACAGGATATGGATAGTCAAATGTATAGCTACTGTATGTTTTTAGAGTTTGTGCGACAGCTTTTGTACTGTATTGCTCCCATAGAGGATTTCCTTCTTTAGGATAAAATGACATAGCCATTACATCTTTTGTCTCCTGGTGCACAACCATTGCATCCCAAATAAACTTTTTAGACGAGGCCCAACCAAAATCGCGCACATTTTCAGCTTCAAAAGTCCATGTTTTCAGTGATTTAACCTTGCTTTTCTCTGCTTTTTCAGCTTCTTCCTGTGTAACAATAATTACAGGTTCTTTGTCAGATTTTCGAGCCAATTCAAGCCTTTCGAGTTGTCTTTTTGTTAAAACATCGCTTGCATTTGCAAGAGTCCCTGTCGAAGCAACAACATGGTCTCCAGGTACAGTTAGACTTACTTTGTAATTCCCAAAAGGAACAGCAAATTCTCCTCTGCCTAAAAACTGCTTGTTTTGCCACCCTTCCACATCGTTGTAAACGCACATACGCGGATAGAACTGAGCAATTACATAAAGTCGGTTATCATCTTTTGGGAAGTATTCATATCCTGAACGTCCTCCAACTTCCATCATGTTATTTACATTATACCACCAATTAATATTAAAAGAAACTTTCTCTCCTGCTTTTAATGGTGTGTCTAAATCAATTCTCATCATTGTTTTATTAATAGTATGTTTCAATGGCTTTCCATCCATGGAAACTTCAGTAATTTTAAAGCCTCCGTCAAAGTCCAAATGAAGTTGTTTTAAACTGTTAAAAGATGCTCCTCTAATAGAGTTTGATTCAATCTTGTATGTATCCGATGTCTTCGCTCTTACATTTTGGTCTAATTGAATCCATAAGTATTCTAAATCGTCCGGAGATTCATTATGGTAAGTAATCGTTTCTTCGCCTGTAATTTTTTGCTCACCATCATTCAACGTAATGCTCATTGCGTAATCAGCTCTGTTTTGGTAATACATATGACCTGGAGCTCCAGCAGCATTTCTGTATACATTTGGAGTTGCAACCTCTTCTTTTAATTGCTTAAATTTATTAGGGTTAGTATTCTCCTGTGCAACAGCAGAAGATATAGTAAGGATGCAAAGTGCTAGGCTAAATATATTTCTCATAGTGTATGTTACTTAAATTGAAATTCTTTAATTGAACTATGTTTTTTAAAAATAAAGTCTTTCTTAGTCGCTCCAGAATTAAAATAGGTGATGTTTTCTTGTTCCGGGAAAGTCTTATTTAAGATGTTATTTATAATTTTCACTTTGTCCAATTTTTTTGGAGCATCAGAAATGAAATATAGATAAAGCGTCTCGTCATTTTCAATTTCTCTGCCCACAAAAACTAATTCATTTTGTTTTTCGTTAATCCAGATACTTAGATTATTTTTAATATAAGATGTTAAAATTTGATTAGTGTTTGGCAACTCTTTGTCGCTTCCTAATTTTAAATCTCCTTCAGACTTTAAAGCTTTTTCAATGTCATGTGCTGTCAACTTTATGCTTATCTCAAAAGCCTTCAAATCCATTTTGTGATCGATAGTTGTAATACTCACGAAGTATTTATGCTCCGAAACAAAAGAACTGTTCAGGAACATTGCAGTAAAAATAATAATAATAGTAAATATCCGCATTTTATCTTCTTTTTTAAAGACCGTCAAATATAGAAAGATTAATGGTATGATAATGTTTGGTAATTTACAAACGGTAAATGTCCTTTACTTCTTGCATTAGATAGGTTTAATGAATGGTAAATACGATTTATTGATGGACGCTATCGTCTCTGTGGAACGTCAAAAAAAACTTTTGTTAAAAACCAACCTAATGTTTAAAGGTTAAGTATATTCAAGGGCAGTTTAATAGGTTTTCTAAAGTTTTGATACGATCTATTTTTCTTGTTCTGGTTTCTATAAAGGAATCTGTGTAAAAAATCGTTTTCGGAATTTCAAATGTGTCCAATAGTTTTCCTAGACTTGACTCAAGGTCAGAAATGTTGTTTAGCGCTTCAATCACTAAAACGAGCCTTTCGCCTAACAATTCGTCAGGCAAAGAAGAAAAGAAAAAACGTGTGTTATCAAATAGGAATGAGACCTTTGTTTCAAGTTCCTCTGGATGGAGTTTTATTCCACCAGAATTAACGACATTGTTGATTCTTCCTATCCATTTAAAGTGTTGTTTATTAATTATTTCAGCAATATCATTTGTAGTGATAGTTAAACAAGATAAGTGAGGTGTGTTTGCAACAAGGCAATCATCTTTATTAAGTTGAAAGGTGATGTTTGGAAGTGCTTCAAAACACTTACTTTTGTTTGTTCCGTTTATTTTTTTTACTGCGATATGAGTAATGGATTCAGTCATTCCATAAGTACTAAAACAATGTGTTTTAACTCCTTGTAGTTTGGATTCTAACATGCTGTCAACTGGAGAACCACCGATTATTAGTTGCTCAATTAAATGTAGTTTATCAGGTGATTGATTTAATATAGTATTTACTTGCATAGGTGTCATTGCAGCAAAGTTTATTGATTGATTACAGTCAATAACTGGGTTGGATGAAGGTTCAACCGAAATTAAATCCAATCCTAAAACCATTGCTCTTACCAACATCATTTTGCCAGCTATATATTTTACTGGCAGACAAAGTAAAGCTGTTTGTTTATTTGCTAAATTGAAATATTTCCCAGTTAATTCAGCACTTGCAATCATATCTGATTTAAGAAGCTGAATTAATTTGGGTTTGCCAGTAGAACCTGATGTTTTTACAGATATAGATAATTCATTATTCCCCCATTCTTCTAGGAAATACCTTATTTCGGAATCAGTAATGCTTAATAAGTTCTCGTTATTATAGTGTTTCCCGTTTATTTGAATTGACCATTTCATTGTTCTTCAAATAAAGATAAGTCCCACTTTATTTCTTGATTGTATGTTAATTGGTCTCCATTTAGCGTAAGCGGGCAATCAATGTTATTCGTGTATAGTTGTCCTGTTCCTAGTCCTTGAGGAAGTGGATTGTTAAATGTTGCTGTATATTGAGATACAGCATTTAGGCCAATGTTAGATTCCAAAGCAGATGTAATCCACCATGGAATACTTATTTCTCCTGCTGCTTCAATCCACTCATTAGATCCTTTAATTCCTCCAATCAGACTTGGCTTTAAAATAATGTAATGCGGTTGTATTTTCTCTAATAACCACTGTTTGTCAGCAAGCGTTGTAACTCCTATCAGTTCTTCGTCTAAAGCAATTGCTATAGGTGAGAGTTCACAGAGTTTAGCCATCTCTTTGAATTGACCTTGTTTGATAGGTTGTTCTATTGAGTGTAAATCAAATTCTGAAAGAGTGTTTAGTTTATCTAAAGCATCTTCTGGTTTAAAAGCTCCGTTAGCATCTACGCGGAGTTCCAAAACATCATGGCTGTATTCAGTACGAATACTTTTAAGGATATTAAGTTCTTCTTCAAAATCAATTGCTCCAATTTTTAACTTTAAACAGGAGAAGCCAAGGTCTATTTTGGTTTTTATCTGCTCCATCATAAAGTCTTTATTTCCCATCCAAATAAGTCCGTTAATTTTAATGGGGGAGTTAGAACGGACAAAATGAGATCGGAAAAGATTTTTGCTCCCATTGGCTTGAATGTCCAATAGCGCAGTCTCTAGTCCAAATTGAATAGAAGGAAATTTTGACAGATCATTCAGTAGCTCTTCTTTTTGATTAATGTTTTGACAAACGAATTGTAATTTACTTTCGTATTCTTCAAGATTGTCAGGGCTTAATCCTTTAATGATACTGCATTCACCAATTCCTTGTAAGGCAGGTTGGTCAGTATCACAAAGAATTAAAAACCAAGAGTCTTTTGTTTTTAGAATTCCTCTGGAAGTTCCACTGGCTTGTTTAAATTGAAGTGTATGTTTTATGTATCGTGCCTTTAACATTGGTTTGCAAAATTATTCAATTAACTTGTTAATGGGGAGTTCTAATAATTCATTTCTTTCAAAAAACAAAGATAATGAATAAGATGCGAGGCATAACTATTTTTGAATAGCATTCGCTATTTAAAAATAGTTTAACGAAGTCAGATTGTTTATTGTCTTTATTCCCTATAGGTTCACATAGTTTTTCATATACCGCTTCAAATTTCATCTTATTATCCAGATAGAAAGATGAAATTTTCATTGTCTCTAAAAAACTATATGAATTTTGATGCGAATATATTATTAGAACTCCCCTAATGTAAAAGAAAGCG
>CAWUXI010000053.1:0-31477 GCA_963926405.1 uncultured Flavobacteriales bacterium | reverse complement strand
AAATTGTTAAAGTCAAAACCTACTCCCTCATCTTCAATTCTGAATTTTAACTTATTTTCATCTTGCCCACAAGCTACCGATGTTTTCTTATTGGCATCTAATTTATTTCCATGATGAATTGCATTGTTTACCGCTTCAGTTAAAGCAATTAAAATATTGCCGTAATTATCTTCAGGAATTTTTAACTCTTCACAAACATTATCCACTAGTTTTTCTACCAAATAAATATTCTCTGCTTCAGAAGGGAAGTCTATATTTTGCATTATTAAAAATGTTTGCGTCGTCATCGTATCACTCATCAATTTGATTAAAATACTCGTTCACTTTGTTTTTATAGTAAGGCTTCAGAGCAGGTGGAATAGTTTTTAGCATTTCAATTTCCTTCTCTTTCTCCTCGTTATACTCAAAATATTCATTTGGGTTACTAAAAAGCTGGTCTTTTGCCTCATTCGCTTCTCTTTTCTCGTCAAACTCTCGTTCCCTTTGAGCTTTCTCATGTTCCAAAAGCCGAGTCATAATATCCTTATGGCGCGTTAGTGTCACATTCGAAATTCTTTTGTTTACAATATCTTCTTCCAGTTCCTCCATCTCTTTGGCTATTTTTTTTAAGCCATTTCCATACCCAGATCCGTCCTTGTTCAACTCCTGGCCCATTTGCTCCATTTGTTTTCTCAAGGCACTCTGCTCTGCAGCCATTTGAGCAATATCTTTACTGGACATTCCTCCCATTCCTCCGCCACCTTCCTTTCCTCCAGGCTTTTTGCCCCCATCACCCTTTTCGCCCTCTTTCTTTCCTCCAGGATTATCACCCTTTTCCATGGATTTCTTCATCTTTTCAAGCTGTTTTTTTAAAGCATCCTGCATTTCCTTCATGCTTTGAGCAGATGGCTTTCCTTTACCTTTCCCTCCTGGTTTATTACACTCACCTTCACCTGGAGGTCCTTTTTGCTGCTCTTGCATTTGTTTAATAGCTTCGTCAAACAAAAGCGCTAAATTATTGGCTGCTGTCATGACATACTGCTGTTCACTGGTAGCCTGAGGGGTCTGTCTTTCAGAAATATGCTTGACAGCGCTCTCAATGTTCTTGTTCATAGCAGCAACCTCCTTATTAATATGCGGGCCCAACTGTATAATTCTTTTACTCAAAGCAAAAAGAGAATCTTCCAAAAGTTGAGCATCATCTTCTAATTTACGCTGTCTTTGTCCCAGCTTAACATATTGCGGATCTTTTGGACTAAGCCCAATCAAATCACCCATGACTTCTTCTTGTTCAAATGAAAACTGTATTAAATTCTCAAGTAATTGACGCAAAGAATCCATGTTTTCGCCCTCTTTTTGTTCTTTATCTTTTGATTTCATGTTCTTCAGCATCTGCGAAAGATCTTCCATGTCCTCTGCAGCTTGATCTTGCTTCTCTGAAGCTTTTTTATTCTTTTTCTCTTCAATATTCTCCTTGCTCTCCTTCATCTCCTCAGAGATTTTGCTTTCCTCCTCTTCAGTGTCAAGCATGTTCTTTTTCTTCTCCAAATCCTCATTCAAATCCTTCAATTCTTTCATTTCTTCCTGAACATTTATAAACTCCTCATTTAACTTTTCTTGTTCCTTGTTTAATTGAAAATTAGATTTCTCTTTGTTAATCGTTTCCTTCGATAACGACTTTTGCTTTTCAGCTAATTCATCCAATCGTTTTGTAATTTTTTCTAATTTGCTGTCAAACTCCATCTGTTTGAACTGTTCTAACGACCGATCAAGTTCCTTTTCCATTTGCTCTTGAGACAGTTCAATTTCATCCATCTTATTTAACAACTGCTCCTTATTCAACTCCTCTAACATCTTTTGAAGCTCCCGGTACATTTCCTTCATTTCATCAGTCATTAATTGTTCAAACAATTCATTCAGTTGCTGTTGCTTTTCTAGGATGTCTTCACTCAGCTTTTCATATTCATTCTGTTCCTTGTTTTTCTTGCCGTTCTCCTGTTTCATCTGATTAATTTTATTCGCCAGACTTTGTTGCTTCTTTAAAAAATCCTCTAGGCGGTTTTTATCTTGCCAATCGAGTTTTGGTTTTTCTAAAAAATTCTTTTGAATCTCTTTTAATTCTTCATTAAGTTTTTGTGCTGCTTCTAAATTTTCGGAAAGCTTATCCTTAATGTCTTTATTTGATTTATCGGCTTTGTTAGCAAGCTCATTTAATGTAGGGGCTTTATAAATTCTAGCTTGAGAACGAGAAGACTTTGGGCCATTTAACCCGTCATTGTCCCAAACAACAAAGAAGTGTTCTACAGCTTCGCCTGGGCTTAAATTAAGTTCAGACATGTCAAAATAGTGAAAAAACTGTTCTTTATTATAGCTTTTAGAGATAGGTACTTTAAAAGACTCGAACTTTGCTGCTTTTCCTTCACTAATCCTTCTGTATTTGAACACCAGATCTGTGAAACCATAATCATCTGCAATTTCTCCATTAAAATAATGAATGAAAATATTTCCTGAATCCAATTTCTCATCAACATTTATAGTAGGGGATGCGTCCTTAATTACGTTTAGAAAATATGCTATAGAGTCATTCTTCGTAATGAATTCATTCTTCGTAGAAATTGAATAGCCGCAGCTCTTAAAAAGCTGTTGGCTATGAATAAAGGAGTTCTGTTTAAAAGGGTTTAGCACAACTAAGGAATCAGGAAAATGAATATTTATTTGATTCGTGTTTTTTGTTATAAAAACCCATTCCGCATTTGTGCCTGATGGAAAAGTTAAGTCCCCTACGTTGTCTAATTCCTCGTCCTTTAATCCTGTATATTCCGGATAGTCTAATTTAATTCGAAAGCCCATTAATGAAGGCTTAGGTATTACGCTAAGTAAATAGCCCTCTGAGGAAACCTCTTCTGCTGTTAAGAAAAAATCGTGGTCCTTGTTTACGTTTCTAAATGTGTGTTCAAATGAAACATTGCTTGTTTTTTTTAGCTTATGCTTCCTTCCATCAACAATAACATAAACTGAACTAGGAATATGATCTCCGCTTACCTTGACTGACAAAACAAAGTTTTCTTGTTGAATCACTTCAAGAGTTTCATTTTGAACCTCAAACCCAAACGCAGCATTCGTTGCAATATATTTATTGTGGTGCAATATATTAGCCGTACTATTTAAAATAATACTACTATCCGCAAAAGAAATAATCAACAAAACAACTATTGGAAATAATAGAACTTTTAAATATTTTTTATTCTCAGAAAAATCTATCGCAGCATTAAAAGGTACCGCTGTAAGTTGCCTTACTCTTTGATCTATACTTGCAGAAACCAAAGTGTATTGCCCTGATGGGATGTCCGCTTTATTTTCACTCAATTGAAGTGTGTTTACAATCTTGTCCTTTATGTCTCCAAAATGGTTTCCAACAATTTTTGCCGCCTGCTCATAGGTTATCACTTTACCTAATTTCGTTAACTGTATCAGAGGGATGGCAACATAAAAAACTAAAATAAACAACGCTAATCCAAAGTAACCATAGAACAAAAGAGCTCTGCCTATTTCATCAAATTCTCCAAAATATTCGAGCAGAACCACAAATAAAAAAAAAGAACACAACAATGTAGCACTATAAATAAGGCCTTTCAAAAGTCTATTTTTATAATACTTACGAATAAATCCGTCAAGTTTTTCTATAAGAAGATCAATTCCGTTCATTTAGCGTACTAAGGTATAACCTTAATCTAGGATTTGGTTAAAGAAATACGATAATTCTATTGTTTTGTTTCCAAAAAAACTATGATTTTTTCTTGATTATATTAATCAAATAAAAATACTCGAAGAAATTGGTTTGCTACAAAAGGAAATTAGTTAGGAAAAGGAACTCTTTAGACTTGCCAAATTATAGCTTCTTTCTGCTCACAAAGATTGTTTTACAAATAACCAGGCCCTTTCTTTCGGAAATAGCAGCTTTTTTCTCTAAAACCCAAAAAGGAGAGTACGCAGATAAGTAGCTATTTAAGGAAACCTGTCTGGATAAAAGCGATCAAGCCCTTCATCGTTAGAATTGAATGCCCTTAAGAGATTAGTAGCCGAAAAACAGTAAATTTGTGTAAAGTAGCATGCGTGCTCCGGACATCACCTCAGCAGGAACTATATTTAATCTGACACAAACAAGACAAAAATGATGTATTTGCAGCATAGGTTTTTGCTACCTTTACCCAAAATCTAGAAGCAAATGAACATTCGAATAACCAAAGAATTTGATTTTGAAGCAGCACACGCTCTGGATGGGTATGAGGGTAAATGTAAGGACATTCATGGTCATTCATATCACTTAAAGATTACCTTAATTGGTGAACCGGTCGATAACGCGGCCCTATCTGATTGTGGAATGGTTGTCGACTTTGGAGATATAAAGACAATTGTTCGTGAAAATGTTTATGAGGAGTTTGATCATCGATTACTGTTGCGCAATGATTCCCGGTTTAAGGGTATCGAAAAAGACAATGAACGTGTTCGCTATGTGAATTATCAACCTACCTGTGAAAACATGTTGATTGAGATTATAGAAATGATTCAAAAACACTTACAAGGAAGAGTCAAATTACATTCTGCATTTTTAAGAGAAACGGCAAATAGTTATGCTGAATGGTTTGCAAGTGACAACCAATAAAGCGAAGTAGCATTTTGATGGGGAGAAGGCTTAAGACAACATACTAGTTATAGGTTTTTATATGCTTTCTTCAATGATTTAAACGCTGAAAAAACGACAAAAAAGGTAAAATGGATATCTCCCTAATTAGAAAATACAATGTCCCTGGACCAAGATATACATCTTATCCAACGGTTCCTTTTTGGAACAAACAGGGCATAAAAAAACATGAGTGGACAAAAACTTTCAAAAAAGCTTTTAATGACAGTAATAGCACAGAAGGAATTAGCCTATACATTCACCTCCCTTTTTGTGAAAATCTTTGTACGTTTTGTGGGTGTCATAAGAGAATTACAAAACGGCACGATGTTGAAGAACCATATATTGACACTGTATTGAAAGAGTGGCACTTGTATATAAAGCATTTTTCAGAAAAACCAAAAATCAAGGAGATTCATTTAGGAGGAGGAACGCCCACTTTTTTCAGTGCTGAAAACCTTAAAAAGTTAATAACTGGAATCGTAGAAACTTCTGACTTGATGGAAAACTACGAATTCAGTTTTGAAGGGCACCCTAATAATACGACCGAAGAGCAATTAAAAGTGTTGTACGCGGTAGGGTTTAGGCGCTGCAGTTTCGGGGTGCAGGATTACGATCCAATTGTACAGAAAACAATTAACCGGATACAGCCCTTTGAAAATGTGGAAAGGGTTACTAAATTAGCACGTAAAATTGGATACACCTCGATAAGCCATGATTTGGTCTTTGGCTTACCAAAGCAAAATTTACAAAACATAATAGACACCATTAATAAAACAAAAGAATTAAAACCAGACAGAATTGCTTACTATAGCTACGCTCATGTCC
The DNA here is from genome assembly GCA_963926405.1 of uncultured Flavobacteriales bacterium. Taxonomy (GTDB): domain Bacteria; phylum Bacteroidota; class Bacteroidia; order Flavobacteriales_D; family Parvicellaceae; genus CALSMU01. The sequence goes on along the minus strand of CAWUXI010000053.1, from coordinate 25,989 downwards.
CGTGGATAAAAGGGCTAGGCCAGAGGGGCTATGATGAAAATGATTTGCCAAAAGACGAAGTAAAAAGGGAGTTATACGAAGTCGGTAAACAGCTGTTTGATAAAATTGGATACGTAGAGGTCGGAATGGATCATTTCGCTCTTAAAACAGACGCTATGTACAAAGCGATGCAAGAGAAAACACTTCATCGCAATTTTATGGGGTATACTTCTGGGAAAACAGCTTTAATGATTGGTTTAGGAATGTCAGCCATTAGCGACAGCTGGTATAGCTTCGCGCAAAATGTAAAAACAGTAGAAGAATATCAAGATATCGTTAATCAAGGAGAAATCCCACTATTAAGAGGTCATTTACTTTCTAAAGAAGACCTAATTATCCGCAAACACATACTAAATATAATGTGTCATTTTGAAACTTCGTGGGAAAAAGCTGACCAACAAACACCTGCTTTTTTAGAAGGTTTAAAAATGCTCGATGAAATGAAAGAAGACGGTCTTGTTGAGGTGGAAGGAAAAAAATTAACCGTTCCTGAAAAAGGAAGGCTTTTCGTAAGAAACATTTGCATGTGTTTTGACGCTAGAATGATTCGAAACAAACCAGAAACTCAAATATTTAGTCAAACAGTATAAACCTCTGCGCAATCAATCTTACAATCCCGTTAGTTAAACCTATTCAGTTAGTATTTGACTAGGAGTGCCCTTTTGTTGACGAGTCTTACTTTTTCTTTGTTAACGGTTTTAGAACAGCTACGTTTATTTAAAACTCAAGAGTATGGGCGCTAATTCATGTCTATGGGCCAAATTGAATTAAACCCCAAGCAAGAAAAAAGAGAAACCTTTTTAGGTTTTTTCACGTACAAATCCTGGTATTTTCGATACAAATGAAAAAAAAACTGTTAATCTTTCTGTTTCTTCTTGGGTCCATTCAGGGATCTGCTCAACGGTTTCAAAAAATAAACAAACTCGAGTCTTTATTAATCTCAGAAACTGACCATAAAAAATTGGTTAATGTGTGCTACGAGTTATCTAAGCTTTATGAACCGACTAACTCAGAAAAAGCAATGGAAAATGCTCGGCGTAGCTTAACCATTAGCAAAAGCTTGCAATACAATGAGGGGATAGTTAAAGCGTATAATCAAATTGGTATACTGGAATTACATTTTGCGCAATATCAAGCCGCTTTAGACGCTCACTACAGTGCTTTAAGAAATAATGAGCAAACCAAAGATCAAAGAGGGGTATCATTAAGTAATTTATTCATTGGTCAAGTTTACCAGGAAAAGGGAGAGTTCCAAATAGCAGAAGGGTTTTATAATCTTTCCCTGGAAATAGCTAAGGAAATTAATTGTTCGTTATGCTTGTCGAAAGTTAATTCTAGCTTAGGAGATTTAAGCCATGTTCAAGGAAAAGACAATCTATCGCTTCAATATTATTTAGTTGCATTAGAAGCAGTCTCTTTAACCAACAATACAGAAGAGTTGGCTGAAGTGACCTTTTCCTTAGCCTTTCTCTACAAGAATGCAAAAAAGAATAATCAAGCCTTGGATTACTATTTAAAATCGCTTGGTGATTTTGAAAGGGTTAATAACAAAGAAAAACAGGCCGTTGTTTGTTTTGAAATAGGCTTACTCTATCAAGCGGAAAATGAATTTGATTTAGCTGTGCTTTATATGAAAAACAGTCTTGGTTTAGCGGAAAAAACAGGCCTAAAAGCATACATAAAAAAAGGGTATGAAAATCTAGCAAATGTTTACGAAAAAAACGAAGATCATAAGCTGGCTTACGAATATCTTAAATATTATCTAGCGATTAAAGACACAAGAGAGATCTCTGAATTAGAGGCGCAATTAGACATAGAAAACAAGAATCAAGTAATACAGCTCCTGAAAAAAGAAAAAGAATTTAAGGAACAAAAATTTAAAAATAAAAATTTCTTTACAAATATTATTTTGGTCGTTTGCTTTGTAGTAATAATTCTTGCTTTATTTTTAGTCTTTGCTCTTAAACAAAAAAACAAAATCAACCAACAGCTGCAACTTGCCAATGAAGATGCGATCCGCTCAAGAGTGGAAAAAGAAGAGTTTTTTGCTTACACTAGTCACGAAATCAGAACGCCCTTAAATGCTGTGGTCGGAATGTCAAGATTACTAGGCGAAACAGACTTAAATCCAGTACAGCAAAAATACTTAAGAACCATAACTTCAAGCGCACAAAACATCTTGTTTCTTGTAAATGATGTCTTGGATTTATCAAAAATAGAATCTGGAACAATTGAACTCGAGACGGTAGATTTTTCCATTCAAGACATCATAAGTGAATTAATAAATAGCCTTGATTTTAAACTTCGAGAGAAAAACGTGTCTTTGATATCAAGGTTAGATCAGAGTATTCCAAAAGTTTTAATGGGCGACCCTCACAGAATAAACCAAATCGTTTTAAACCTAGTAGACAATGCAATTAAGTTTACATCAGATGGGGAGGTTTGCATTAAGATTAGTGTGCGCCATGAAGGAGAAAATTCAATATCCCTTTTATTTGAAATATCAGATACAGGAATCGGTATTAGAAGAAGTAGGCTAGACACTATTTTCGACTCCTTTAAGCAAGAGACTACGCAAACAACAAGACAATATGGTGGCACCGGTTTAGGGCTTGCAATTACTAAAAATTTAATCCAACTAATGGACAGTGAAATTCATTTAGAAAGCACATATAGGGAGGGTAGTAGGTTTTCATTTGAACTGGAATTAAAAAAAAGTAACAATAAAACACTTAACGCTGGGTTATTAAACAATACCAGAAACTCGTTAAGGGACCTAATGGTTTTAGTCGTTGACGACAATACATTAAACAGGGAGATCTTCTTTGATTTAATAAATAATAAAAAAAACAATGTAAATGTTGAAATGGCAACCGACGGGAAAATGGCTCTACTGAAGGTAAAACAATCTAATTATGACATTATATTGATGGACATTCAAATGCCAAGAATGGACGGATATGAAGCAACCCGTCAAATTAGAAAATTAAAAGGCAGTAAAGGAAGAACACCAATCATAGCGATGACAGCACACGTGCTAGATGGAGTTGCAGAAAAATGCAATCAAGCAGGAATGAATGATTGCGTTTTCAAACCTATTAACCTTAACCTTTTGAACCAAATTATAAAAAGGCACCTTAAAAGAGCCCGGGTTAATCTTTCAAACACCTTTATAGATGAAACGAAAGAAGAGTTAGTCTATGAAACAAAACATGTTCATTTACAAGAATTGCTGAATCTTACTAATAACGACTATTCAAAATTAGAAAAATACATCTCTATTTTCTTTAAGAACGTTCCGAGTGATTTGCATAACCTAAAAGAGGCTTTTAACTTCCAAAAATGGGAGGAGGTAGGAAAAATTGCTCATAAAATAAAAGGAAATGTTGAGTACATGGGAATCTCCTCAATTAGAAAAGAGCTGGAAATTTTAGAGAAAGTAAACAAAGAAGTTGGTGATTTAGAGGAAATTGCAGATATTGTCAACAGAGTTGAAATTGTGCTAGGATTAGCAATCAAAGAGCTCGAAGAGGTTAAAGGCGAATTAAAAGAAAAAGCATGAGATGTTTGGTTGTAGACGATGACGAACTTTCTAGAAGTATACTAGCAGATTTAATTAATGAAACTGACTCCCTAGAGCTTACCAAGTCCTGTGAAGATGCGATAGAAGCGTTTAATATAATTAAAGACGAACATATTGATTTGGTTTTTCTAGATATTGAAATGCCAAAAATGGATGGTATGGAAATGCTGAGAACATTAAGCCCGCTGCCCCAAGTTATTCTGGTCACTTCTCATTCAAAATATGCTTTAGAGTCTTATGAATATGATGTTACTGATTTTATTCAAAAACCAGTAACACACGCTCGTTTCTTAAAGTCGGTAGAAAAAGCACTTAGCCGTTTTGAAGGCAACAGGGCGAACATCACGTCTAAAGACAAAACTATTTTTATTAAAACCGAATCTAAATTAGTTCAGATTAACACGGAAGATGTTTTATGGGTAGAGGCTTTAGGTAATTACATGCGTATTTTCACTCCTAAAGGCAAGTACACAATATTGAGCACAATGAAAGATATTGCTTCTAAATTATCTGCGGAGGAATTTGTGAGGGTTCATAGGTCTTTTATTGTGAGGGTTGACAAAATTGAAACGATTGAAGACAATTACATTTTAATCAATCAAAAGCAAATAAGCATAGGGAAAGCTTATAAAGAAGCGCTTTCTAAGCGACTCAACCTACTTTAGGCTTTGCTCAACTGTTAACGAAAACACTGGCAATTTTTATTTTTTGTTCTTGAGCAATGTAATTGTATGTCTTTGGTATTGAGGTTATGGGTCGAGATTCTTCTCTACAATTACCCGAAGAAAGAAAAAAGGCTGGACTAAAAAGACACATTACTTCTTAGCAAACCAGCCATACCTAATAATGCTATAAATAGCCCGAAACCCATCAATGTATCCAATTTTTTTTCCTTCCATTTGAGTCCTTGGTTTGTATGTTATAGCAACTTCTGCCCATTTCAAACCTTTATGCTTTGCAAGTCTAGCAGTAATTTCTGAATCAAAAGCAAATCGCTTTTCTTTCAGCTTTAGCTCTTTAAAAATTCTTGTGGGTACAAGCTTATAACATGTCTGCATATCCGTTAGCTTCACTCCATTAACAACATTGCCCAACCAAGTTAAAAAGTGATTAGCAAGCCTGTGCGCAGAAGATTCCTTTTCGTGCTTAGACGACCCAATAAAACGGGAGCCATAAACAATATCAGCCGTTTTATTTAAAATCGGCTCCAGTAATTGATTGTATTCTGAGGGGTCTAATTCCAAATCCGCATCTTGAATAATAGTGTAGTCACCATTTGCTTTTTGAATACCTGTTTGAATAGATCCTCCTTTACCTATGTTAGTTTGATGCTGAACTAAACTTATTAAGTGGTTAGGGGTTTCTGAAATATACCTGATTATCTCTTCCAAACTGCCGTCTGTTGAGCAGTCATCAACAACAATCAACTCTTTCTCAATTTTATTAATTAATGTAACACCCTCAACGATCCCCAATAATTTAAAAATGGTATCTTTTTCGTTGAAAACAGGAATTATTATAGAGAGTTTTTTTATCATTATTATTTTACCAAAGGTAATAACATTTACTAGGCAATCTTTTCAATCCTCTAAAAAGGGTCAAACGAATATTCGTTCTCTCCTTTTTTTGCTTTTTCTTCGTCAGGCATTTGCAAATATCTTTCCTGTCTTACCCATTCTTCTTTTTTTAGAAACCTGGACTTGAGGAACACATTCCAATAAGCCTCCTTGGTCATCCCCTCCCAGTGAATCATATTTGTTCTTCTTTGCCAACCTTGAAATTGGTTTAAAACCAGAAAAAAGAGACACAATGTAAATAGTGGTATTTTTAAGCTCTTCCGTTTCAATATTTCCGAATAAAAACAAGCTATTGGAATAGCAAGTAACCCATAAGAATCAATCATTGGGCGACTACCAAAACTTCCTCCATACCACCAAGACCACCAACTATACAAAACATAGGTATTAATAATTAAAAAGACGAAAACAGGGAAGAAGAATTTTTTGTGTTTTCTATATAAGAGCACCGTTCCTATAAGAGCAAAAATCATCATAGGAGTATACACCAGCCAACCTTTACGATAACTAAATAGCCCTTCTAAAACATGGCTGTTGAAAAAGAAAAACCCTTCTCCAAAATAGGAGTTAAACACCCAATTACCCGTCTGTACTTTCCAATACAAAAGCTGCGGAAAAATTACAGAAAAAGATAAAACTCCTATTAATAAAATGTGTTTCCAGTTCTTAAGAAAAAATGCAAAACGAGAAACAAACTCTGCCCATTTCGTTACCCCATATAATAAAGGGAAAATAAATAGTAGCAAATTAACGGGCCTAATCAAAACAATCAAGCCTCCAAGCAGTCCTATGTAAAGAACCCTTTTTATTTCGGTATTGTCCAACCATAACATACAATGGTAAATAAACCCAATAATTAGCGCAAAAGAATATGCATGAGACATTGCTGGCTCCTCGCTTGCATAATAAAATAGGTTTGTGCCCAACAATATCGTTGCCATTGTCAACCCAGTAACTAGTTCTGTAAAATAGCTCAAGAGCAGCTTCCGAAGCATGTAAAAGCCGAAAAATAGATAAAATAAACATGACATCACTAAGAAGAACTCATAGGGTTGAGAAAAGCCATTAGGCTCGTATTTAGAGAGGTGTGCAAAACCATGCGCCATAAAAAAGAAAGGAGCATACATAAATGACATGCCCATTGTTGTTTTGATCACTTTAATATGCCCTTTATCGTCTTTTTCTAGCCTGGCGTTTAAGCGCAATGGCCAAAATTGATGTTTTGCTTGATAGTTGACTCCATCAGTGTCAACAAAATCAAGGGAAATATCATTGTGAATAAAGACTGCAGGAAGGTATCCATAATAAGAGGTTATGTCCCACATAATAACCTTCCCGCCATCTTGTTCAGCTTTTTTCCACCGTTTAAGGTTAAAAGTTGTCCAAATCATGACGACAAACAACACCCAAAATGTTATCTTGGAAAAGCTATTAAAATATGATAAACCTCTCTGGAGCAATTTTAAAGACTACCTTAATTATAGTTAGATTAATCTACAACTATTTTTTTGCAAAAATATTATAATACCATCTCAGGAATTTCTCCATTAATGATTAAAGTACCTTCGGTAGCATCTTGAATTTCTTCCACCGAAACCCCGGGTGCGCGTTCTAATAATTTAAACCCGCCACCCTCTATTATTTCCAATACCGCAAGGTTAGTAACCACTTTTTTCACGCATCCAACACCCGTTAAGGGCAGGGAACAGTTTTTTAATAGTTTACTTTCCCCTTTTTTGTTAGCGTGCATCATTGCCACAATAATGTTATCCGCACTTGCTACCAAATCCATTGCTCCTCCCATTCCTTTTACCATCTTCCCTGGTATTTTCCAATTAGCTATATCGCCATTTTCGGAAACCTCCATGGCTCCTAAAACAGTAAGTTGAACGTGTTGACCTCTAATCATGGCAAAACTCATAGCAGAGTCAAAATAAGCCGCGCCCTTCATTGCGGTAATCGTTTGCTTTCCAGCATTTATCAAATCCGCATCTTCCTCGCCTTCAAATGGGAATGGGCCCATGCCTAGAATTCCATTTTCTGACTGGAATTCAACTTCTATTCCTTCTGGAATAAAATTAGCAACCAATGTTGGGATGCCGATTCCAAGATTAACATACCAACCATCGGTTAATTCTTGTGCTATTCTTTGCGCAATTTGATTTTTATCTAAAGCCATAATTCTGTCTTTTTACGATTTTTTCCGAACCGTTCTTTGCTCAATTCTTTTTTCATAACCCTTGCCTTGAAAAATGCGTTGAACAAATATACCCGCAGTATGAATTTGATTTGGGTCTAATTCTCCTACAGTAACTAAATGTTCAACTTCAGCAATTGTAATTTTACCCGCCATTGCCATCACTGGATTAAAGTTACGTGCCGTTCCTTTAAAAATAAGATTTCCGGCAGTATCGCCTTTCCAAGCTTTTACAATTGCAAAGTCGGCTGTCAATGCTGATTCCAATATGTGTTGCTTGCCATTAAATTCCCTAACCTCTTTACCTTGTGCTATTTCTGTTCCAAATCCCGCAGGCGTAAAAAAGGCTGGTATTCCGGCCCCTCCAGCCCTGCATCTCTCTGCTAAGCTTCCTTGGGGAATTAAATCAACCTCTAACTCCCCACTAAGCATTTGCCTTTCAAATTCATCATTCTCGCCAACATAAGACGAAATCATCTTTTTTATTTGACGCTTTTGAAGCAATAACCCTAATCCAAAATCATCAACTCCTGCATTGTTAGAAATACATGTTAAATGAGTTGTTCCTAATTTAACTAACTGTGAAATGCAGTTCTCTGGGATTCCGCACAATCCAAAACCTCCAACCATAATTGTCATGCCATTTTCAATTCCTTCACACGCTTGTTGCACATTATCGACTACCTTATTCATCTGTTGTATATTATTTAATCTACCACTCTTGTTGGTTTTTATCCCATACGTCTACTCCCGGATCAAATTCCTTATATTGGCTACAATCAATAGGATTCCCCATTACGCTTAACGGTTTCTCAAAATCTCCCTGAGAAATGTTCAGTGTAGAATCAGCGTAAACTTTTTTCATATAATAACACCACATAGGTAATGCCATATTCGTTCCCATTCCTAATTGTAAGCTTCTAAACCGAACAGCCCTGTCTTCTGCTCCTACCCAAACCCCTGTTACTAAATCAGGCGTGAGCCCCATAAACCAGCCGTCAGATTGGTTTTGAGTTGTTCCGGTTTTTCCTGCTACAGGGATCTCCCTACTTATTCCTGCATAGGGTCTTTTTTCAGTTTCTTCACCCCTCATTCGAATCGCAGTTCCTGCAACCAATGGCCTTCCAGTTTCCCGGTTTTTAAGGGTCGGATGACGAATACCTGTTGTAACCAATTTCATTATTTCTAGAATAGTATATGCTGTTTCCTCTTTCCAAATTTCCTTAGAATACATTTCTGGCTCATAAATAATGTTCCCGTTCTTATCTTCTATTTTAATAATATAGGTTGGCTTTATATACACTCCATTATTTACAAAAGACGTCATAGCACCAACCATATCGTATACCGACAAATCAAAAACACCTAAAGCCATAGAAGGAACTGGAAGAAACCCTGAAGTGTCCATTCCCATCTGTGAAACTCGATCAAAAGTTTCATCCAACAACCCTTGTTTTCCTTTTCTGACTATTCCTGCGGTAATGTTGTTCATTGAATTTGCTAGTGCATAAGGAATTGGCATTACAGCATTGGTAAACTTCGCTCCAGAATTACTTGGACACCATTGTTTTTCTCTATACTTATTATACGGAATGTCAACACAGTATTTTATGTCAAAAAAAGATTCGTCACAAGGTTCTATTACGCCAAGCTCTAAAGCCGTTCCATAAATAAACGGCTTAAACGTAGATCCCACCTGGCGCTTACCTCTTTTAACCATATCATACTTAAAGTGTTTAAAATAAGGCCCCCCAACCCAAGCTTTAATATAGCCGGTGTGCGGGTCAATAGACACCATGCTAGCGCGCAATAAACTTTTATAATAACGTATGGAGTCCATTACGGTCATAATAGTGTCCTTCTCATAATTTGGAGATTGCCAGTCAAACACTTTCATTTTGCGCTTAATTAAAAACATTTCCGCTAACTCTTTTTTGCTCCTTATCTTCGTCTCGTGACTACAATAGCTGCAAACAAATTTATCTTCTTCCTTGGAAACAAATTTTTCAGGTCGTTCACAGTAACCACAAATTTTTCCAATATGTATTTTATATAACTGCGAACGACGCTTTGCTCGTTCCATTAATGTGTCAATTTGAGCATCCTTTAAATCATTGGAAAAAGGAGGCCGTCTCCATTTTGCGTTGTTTGTAAAAAAATCTTCTTGTAAATCGTACTTTAAATGTTCTTGGACCGCCCACTCTGCATAAGCTTGCATCCTAGAGTCTAGTGTAGAATAAATTTTTAAACCATCAGCATAAATATCATATGGGTTTCCTTCCTGGTCAACAATAACAAAGCCCCCTTCTTTGTCTTTTTCATTTAAAATTTTTGAAACATCACTTCTTAAAGACTCTCTAAAATAAGGCGCTAGTCCGTTTTGATGATCAACTCTTGTATAGTTCATGCTCAATGGTAGTTGTCTTACTGAATCATATATATGTAATGAAATATATTTTGCTTTGAGCATTTGCTTCAATACCACTTCGCGACGCTGAATTACATCCTTTTCTCTTCGAAGCGGATTGAAAAGAGAAGGATTTTTTGCCATACCCACCAGCATAGCCGCCTCGTGAAGCTGAAGCTCCTTTGGAGTTTTACCAAAATAGACCTGTGAAGCAGAATTAATGCCAACAGCATTATTTAAGAAATCAAATTTATTAAAGTACATCGTGATGATCTCTTCTTTTGTGTAATTTTTCTCTAATCGAGTTGCTATTAGCCATTCTTTGAACTTTCTCTTTACAAGTTCCCATTTGTTATCCATTTTTTTCCGAGGAAATAAAAGTTTAGAAAGCTGCTGAGAGATAGTGCTTCCTCCCCCTTGACTTTTTTGTCCAGTAGCAACCCCTTTTACCACCCTTCCGAGCGCTCGTAAATCAATTCCAGCATGTTGATAATATCTAGAATCTTCTGTTGCCACAAGAGCTTTAACCAGCCAATGCGAGAGGTCGTTGTATTTTGCGTTGGTCCTGTTCTCTTTATAATACTTTCCCAATTCAACACCGTCTGCAGAAAATACTCTTGACGCCAAATTACTTTGAGGGTTTTCAAGCTCCTCAAAACTAGGAAGATTGCCATCATCCGAGATGCTTAACATAACATAAGTTCCAACAAGTGGAACAAGGACGCCCAACCATAAGAAGACAATGGCCGTCCACTTTAGTATGATAAAAATACTTTTAGGTCCTCTTTTAAGCTTACTTGTAGCTGCTTTTTGCTCTTCACTTACAAGTGATTCAACCATCGGCTTATTCTCTTCCATGTTTTTCAGTAGACCTCAAAAGTAATGAATTTTTAGAATCGAAAATTGTTTGTTTATTATACGTTTGAAAAAAGATTGGTATCCCTGCATATAAATAAACGACATAATTAACCCGTTTTGGAACACGCCTATGATTTTTATCAATTAACTCCATAAAATAGAAATAATCGTTGTATAGTTAAAAACAAAGATTATCTTTGCACCGATTTTTGTAACCTTAGACTGATTTTAGATTGGAAATGCATCAAAAAACTACAATTAAACTGGCTGTATTATTAGGACTGATTTTCCTCTTTAATGCAAATCTGAAAGCCAACCAACAACATTCGGAAGATAGTGCAATAGCTGAAGTAAATGAGAAGTCAGATTTCGATCCCGTTGCATTCGCTTTCGAACACGTGTTAGATGCCCATGAAGTTCACATTGCTGGCGAAGGTGCTTCTTCTATTACTTTACCTCTTCCTATTATTCTTTGGACTGAAAAAGGGCTTGTTACTTTTTTGTCTTCTGCATTTCACCATGACAATGAAGGTCATCACGTTGTAGAAAAAAAAGGATTAAACTTTGTTAAGTACCACGAAAAAATATATCAATTGAATACTGGTGAGTCGGAAATTACGCTTGATGACAGAAAAGTTGTGATCAATGCTATTCAACCTTTAGATTTTTCAATAACAAAAGCTGTTTTCACTATGTTTCTAGTAGCTTTCTTGTTGTTCTTTGTGTTTTTTAAAGTCGCAAGGTTTTACAAAAAGAATGGAGCGGTTGCTCCTAAAGGAATCGTTTCGTGGATGGAGCCGCTAGTTTTATTTGTAAGAGATGACATCGCTGAACCAAACATTGGAGCCAAGAAAGACAAGTTTATGCCTTACCTGCTTACAGTGTTTTTCTTTATCCTTATAGGAAACTTATTAGGACTTATTCCTTGGATTGGTAGTCCAAATTTAACTGGAAATATTTCCGTTACAATCACATTAGCAATGTTTACGTTAATCATTCAATTGATTTTCTCTAAGAAACCGTTCTGGAAACACATCTTTATGCCCCCAGGAGTTCCCTTAGCGTTGTATCCAATTTTAGTGCCTATTGAAATCGCTGGGATCTTTATTAAACCTGCAGCATTATTAATTCGGTTGTTTGCCAACATGACTGCCGGCCACATTATTGTTATCTCTTTAATCTCGATTATTTTTGTAAAAGAAAGCCTTGCTTGGTCTGGATTATCAGTTCCGATGGCTTTATTTATCTCAACCTTAGAATTACTAGTAGCCTTTTTACAGGCATATATTTTTACCATGCTCTCTGCACTGTTCATTGGAACAGCGGTAGAGGAGGCGCATTAATTAGCAAATAAATAAACAATAAATAATAACAGTTATGAATGAAATAGTTTTACACGGAGGAATTGCAGCAATTGGAGCTGGTTTAGCAGCAGTTGGAGCAGGAATCGGAATTGGTAGAATTGGTGGAAGCGCAGTAGAAGCTATTGCTCGTCAACCAGAAGCTTACAACAAAATTCAGACAACGATGATTATCGCTGCTGCATTAGTTGAGGGCGTTGCGTTATTTGGTGTGGTAGTTGCCATGCTACAAGCGTAAAAACAACTTTAGGAGAAATTCAGGGATTGCCTGTATTTCTCCTATTATTATTTAAGTTTATATTAAAAAATAAAACATGGAATTAGTCATACCTAGCATAGGTTTAATTTTTTGGACTTCTTTAGTCTTTATCATATTATTATTTCTTCTTGGGAAATTCGCGTGGAAACCGATTTTGAAATCCGTGAAAGAGCGTGAAACGAAAATTGAGACTGCTTTAGAAGCATCTGAAAAAGCTAGGGAAGAAATGGCTGCGTTAAAATCTCTAAACGAAGACTTAAGAAAAGAGGCTTTGCTTGAAAGAGACACTTTACTTAAAGAAGCGAGAGAGATAAAAGATAAAATTGTTGCTGAAGCGAAGAGCACCGCGAAAGAAGAGGGAGAGAGAATTATTGAAGCTGCCAGAGAAGTAATAAAAAACGAAAAAATGGCCGCAGTTACTGAATTAAAAAATCAGGTTGCTACCTTGTCTATCGAAATCGCTGAAAAAATAGTTAGAGAAAAACTTTCAACCGATGAAAAGCAGAAAGCTTTAGTTGACGGATTAGTTGAAGAAATAAACCTTAACTAAAATGAAAGAATCATTAGCTGGAAATAGATACGCGAAATCTTTGATTGCTTTGTCAATTGAGAAAGAGGAGCTTGACGCCATATATAATGATATGACGCTAATTTCCGATACCGTTTCAAATAGTAAAGATCTAGAAATTTTACTTAAGAGCCCTGTTGTGAAAACAGACAAAAAGCAAGAGATTTTGACCGCTATTTTTGGAAAAAGCACAACCCAACTAACAAAGCAATTCTTATTACTTATTTCTTCCAGAAATAGAGAAGCTTTAATTGGGGACATCGCTAATGCATTTGTGCGCCAATACAAAGTAATAAAGAAAATAATAGTTACTGAAGTAACTTCAGCGGTTAAATTAGATACTGCTCAAAAGAAAAAAATACTTCAGCTACTTAATACCGATGAAAGTTCTAGTGTAGAGATTATTGAAAAAATTAACCCAGACATTATAGGAGGTTTTATTGTTCGGGTTGACGATAAACAAATTGACGCTAGTATCAGCCGAAAGTTAGATGACTTAAGGCAAAATTTTAGCAAAAACCAATATATAGCAGATTTTTAATTTATATAATTTTTAAAAAAATGGCAGGAATTAAACCAGCTGAAGTTTCAGCAATATTGAGAGAACAACTTTCAAGCTTTAAAACTGAGGCTGAATTAGAGGAAGTAGGAACCATCCTTCAGGTAGGTGATGGAATTGCACGTATTTATGGGCTTTCAGCTGTGCAATACGGTGAGTTAATTGAGTTTGAGGGAGGCTTGCAAGGAATTGCTTTAAACCTTGAAGAAGATAACGTAGGAGCGGTGCTTTTAGGTTCAGCAAATAGCTTAAAAGAGGGCGACACTGTAAAGCGTACAGGAAGAATTGCTTCTGTTCAAGTTGGGAAAGGTATGCTTGGACGTGTAGTTGATACATTAGGAATGCCAATCGATGGAAAAGGACCTATTGAAGGTGACTTATATGAAATGCCAATCGAGCGAAAAGCTCCTGGTGTTATTTACCGTCAACCAGTTACTGAACCCTTACAAACAGGGATAAAAGCAATCGATTCAATGATTCCTGTAGGAAGAGGACAAAGAGAGCTTGTAATTGGAGACAGACAAACAGGGAAAACTACCGTTTGTATTGATACAATTATCAATCAAAAAGAATTTTACGACAAAGGAGAACCTGTCTTTTGTATTTACGTTGCTATCGGACAAAAAGGATCGACTGTTGCTGGAATTGTAAATAAACTAGAGGCTGCAGGCGCAATGGCTTACACGGTAATCGTTGCCGCAAACGCATCTGACCCAGCTCCAATGCAGTTTTATGCTCCATTTACTGGTGCCGCAATTGGAGAGTTTTTTAGAGATACCGGTGAACCAGCATTGATTGTTTATGACGATTTATCAAAACAAGCTGTTGCATACCGTGAGGTTTCACTTTTACTTAGAAGACCACCGGGACGTGAGGCATATCCTGGAGATGTATTTTACTTACATTCGAGATTACTAGAAAGAGCTGCGAAAGTAAACTCTTCTGACACCATAGCTTCTCAAATGAATGATTTACCTGAGTCTATCAAGCACTTGGTTAAAGGGGGTGGTTCGTTAACTGCATTGCCAATTATCGAAACACAAGCGGGAGACGTTTCTGCATATATTCCAACGAACGTAATCTCTATTACCGATGGACAGATTTTCTTAGAAGCCAACTTGTTTAATGCAGGTGTTCGTCCAGCAATTAACGTAGGTATTTCTGTATCGCGTGTAGGTGGAAACGCGCAGATTAAATCAATGAAGAAAATTGCAGGTACATTAAAATTGGATCAAGCGCAATACCGAGAACTTGAAGCATTCGCTAAATTTGGTTCCGACTTAGACGCGGCTACTATGGCAGTCCTTTCAAAAGGTGAACGGAATGTTGAAATCCTTAAGCAGGGAGAAGGTGCTCCTGTTCCAGTTGAGCAACAAGTTGCAATTATATATTGTGGCTCTAAAGGCTTAATGAATGATGTTCCTGTTAAAAAGATTAGAGAATTTGAAGAAGAATTTTTAAGCTTTATGAGAAACAGTCATGCTGATGTATTGGCGGATTTAAAATCAGGAAAGATAGAAGATAGTGTTGCTTCAACAATTGAAAAAGTTGCTGCCGATCTATCTGCAAAATATAAGGTAGAAGCATAATATTGAACTTTAGTTTCACATGGCGAACTTAAAAGAAATAAGAAATAGAATAACTTCTGTAAACTCAACAATGCAGATTACCTCTGCCATGAAAATGGTATCGGCGGCAAAATTGAAACGCGCACAAGACGCAATTACACAAATGCGTCCTTACGCGAAAAAACTGCAAGAGATTCTGAGGAATTTAACCTCGTCCTTAGACACAAGTGATAATGCTTTCGCTCAAGAACGTGAATTAAAAAATGTTCTTATTGTTGGTATTAATTCTAATCGTGGTCTTTGTGGTGGCTTCAATAACAATGTAGCAAAAAAGGTAAAGCTTATAGCTGCAGAGCACAAAAATAGTAGCGTCAAAATTCTTCCTATTGGAAAAAAGATGGCAGACTCTATAAAGAATACTGATTTCGTAGTGAAAGGAACATTATTGCCTAGCAACACTGAAGAGCTTTGGAATAATTTATCATTTGATGCTGTTTCTGAAGTTGCGCAAAACTTAATGGATCGATTCGCGGAAGGAGACTTAGATAAAATTATTATTGTTTATAATGCATTCAAAAATGCCGGCGTTCAGGTTGTTATGACAGAACAGTTTTTGCCTATTGTACCTGCAGAACAGGACGAAACAACTAATTCAACTGATTACATTTTTGAACCATCGAAAGCAGAAATTGTAAATAATCTAATTCCCAATTCGTTAAAAACTCAACTGTACAAAGCAATGCTTGATTCATTTGCCTCTGAACACGGCGCTAGAATGACCGCTATGCATAAAGCAACCGACAACGCGACTGATCTTAAAAAAGAACTACAGTTGTTCTACAATAAAGCTAGGCAAACTGCTATTACCAATGAAATTTTAGAAATTGTTGGTGGAGCCGAAGCACTAAACGATTAATTTACCTTTTTCTAGGCCTGGTGTATTCTCCATTATCTGCTTAATACAATGGGGCCTGCATGCTCATAAACCTTACCGTCAATTCCACGGGCGCTTATTAAGTAAAAATATGTTCCAATAGGGATTTCCTCTCCGAATTTATTTTTGCCATCCCATGCATTGTCAATTGCTTCAGATTCGAATATTACGTCACCTGAGCGATTGAAAACTTTCATTTGAAACGTAGCAAGGTTTTTTCCTTTTACCGTGCAGAAATCGTTTATCCCGTCTCCATTAGGCGTAAATATATTTGGCAAGACAGTAATCGCGCTATTAGCTTCGACTTCAATAATACGGTAGTCCTTTTTCTCTTCACCATTTGAGCCGGTTACAATTAACTCGATAGTATAAGTTCCATACTTTTCGAATGTATGCGAAGGGCTTAAATCTTCACTAGACGTTCCATCCCCAAAGTGCCAGAGAACACTACCACTAGTTGCTGCGTTAGAAAAATAAACATCTAGCGGAGCATAACCACCTACAGGGGAAGCAATGATTGTTGCAATAAGTTCGTTCTCTTGTCGCTGAATTATCGTAATCTCCTTTTCTTCTACCATCGTGTTTTCTAAGTTTGACTCTTTTGCCGGCTCTTTGTGTTCTATTCTGCTTTTAGGCGTTAAGAAAGAGTTAATTATAGAATTAGGGGCTGAACTCGGTTTATTAAGCTTATCGCTGTTTGAGGGTGTAACTATAAATGTTTCTACCTTCTCCTCATTGACTGAAGGGTCATTAGCGTCAACGGGTGTATTGTTTAAAATATAACTTACAGCTATTTCGTCATCATTCATAGCTTGTTGCTTACTTACAGCATCCATTTGAATAGGAGCCGCAACGCTCACTTTCTTAGGTTGTTCTGGTATACTATCTCCTGAAGACATTATCAACACCGTAGCAATTATACAAACAGCTCCGGTCCCAATAGCAATTCCTGTAGTAGAAAACAACTTACTAATAAGTGAAGTAGAGCCAGCCGCTGAAGTACTAAAGGCACCAATAGAGTTCGAAATGTTTGACCACATAGCGTCCGTAACTGGCGCCTCAAAGCTTTCCAATTTCGATTTAAATAGTTCTTCTAGGTTCTTTTCAGTACTCATTCTTTCTCTAATTCTGTTATTTTTTCACGCAGCACAGCTTTTGCTCTTGAAAATTGGGACTTTGATGTGCTAACCGTAATGTTCATTTTTTCCGCTATTTCCTTGTGTGAATATCCTTCAATTGCATACAAATTAAACACCGTTTTATAGCCTAGTGGCAACTTCTGTAACATCTTCATTAAATCTTCGGCTACAAGAGTTTCAAAAATGAAATCGTCAGACTTTAAAGAAAAAGCCACATCATCAATTTGCGTCTGGTGCTTAAAGTTTTTATTCCTTCGAATAGCATCTAAAGCAGTGTTAACAAATATTCTGCGTACCCATCCCTCAAACGATCCTGACCCTGAATAACCTCCCAACTTATCAAAGACCTTAACAAACCCATCTTGCAACACATCTTGTGCTTCTTCAGTATTCATCATATAACGAAGACTCACGCCCATCATCTTAGGACCAAGCCTATTGTACAAAGTTCTTTGAGCAAGAGGGTCGTTTTTCAAACACCCCTTAATCATTTCTTCTTCAGACATATTTCGCTTATCTAGTATCATAGACCTCGTTCTATAAAAAAAGGTTGCATCCTCTCACATTTTGTCATTGTACAAATGTAAATATGCTTATTTAAAGGGAAAAAACCCCAACATTATGAGATTTATATAATAATTACTATTTTTAGACATTACCATAACTTAGGTAGCTATAATGAATAAATTTTATGCTCTTTTTTTCTGTCTTACATTGGTGTTTTCGTGTTCTGAGAATAAAAAATCTAACACCTCTTTAAATGGAAATAAAAAACTTAAACCTAGCAAGTCAGGAAATTTCCTGATAGAACAGGGTCCATGGATTGGAAAACTTCACATTAAGAAAAACAAAAAAATACCGTTTAATTTTGAGGTAATTCAAGACTCCATTTTTATAATTAATTCTGAAGAAAGGATTGGTGCTAAAATAAATCCACTTGGTGATTCTATGTTGATTAAAATGCCGGTTTTCGACTCAGAGTTTCATTTTACAAAAACAAAGGCAGGGCTCACTGGATATTGGTACAATAACGCTAAAACAGAATACAGGATGTCCTTTACCGCTAGTTTAAATAAGAAGGGAATAAAAAACAGGTTTGGCGTTTCTGAAAACAAGAACTGCAGCTTGTATGATGGGGAATGGGAAACAACTTTTAGCCAAGGAAGTAAACGGGAATACAAGGCCATTGCGGTATTTAAGCAAGAAAAACAATATGTGGCGGGAACTTTTATAACACAAACGGGAGACTACAGGTTTTTGCAAGGTAATATAGTCAATGACTCTATACTGCTGTCTTGTTTTGATGGATCGCACGCATTTTTATTTGAAGGTCAATTATTTAAAGGTGTTATTAATGGGCATTTTTATTCTGGGTCGCACTGGAGCGAGCCATGGATTTCATCAAAAAACGACACGTTCTCACTAGCCAACCCTTATTCATTAACGTATGAAGTGAAAGGAAAGAAGCTTGAATTTACGTTTCCCGGTGTAGATGGGGAAAATTTTTCTTACCCCAATAAAGCCTATGAAGACAAAGTTGTTATTATTCAGATATTAGGGTCCTGGTGTCCAAACTGCATGGATGAGACAAAGTTTTTTACGGCTCTACACAAAAAATACCGCCCTAAAGGACTGGAAATAATAGGTCTTGCTTTTGAAGGCCCCGAAAAACTGAGCGATAAAATTATAACAGTAAAAAACTTAAAATCCCATTTCGGCTCAAAATATAAGTTTTTAATCGCAGGAAATGCGAGTAAGGAAGAAGCGCAGACTGCATTACCCTTCCTAAGTGAGGTTTCCTCGTTTCCAACGGCAATATTTATAGACAAAAAAGGTCAAGTTAGAAAAATTCATACGGGTTTTTCTGGTCCCGGAACGGGAGACTACTATACCAAATACGTGTCTGAAGTGAATGCGCTAGTTGAAACCTTATTGAGTGAATAAGCTTCTGTTTTTGTATATTTGGTTTTCAAATCTATTTTATGCCGGTAATTAAAAACGCTTTGGCCCGCTACCGAGTAATCGACAGGAGCTTAAGAAACGAATACAACCCTTATCCTTCGAAAGCTGACTTAAGATCGGCTTGTGAAGAAGAATTGTTTGGAACAACATTAGGTGGAAATATTTGTGACTCTACTATTGAGAAGGACTTGTTTGCTATGCGAATTGAGCACGATGCGCCAATTAAATACAACAAACAAGAAAGAGGATACTATTACGAAGACAAGGAATACTCAATAGACGAGGTTCCTTTAACAGAAAAGGATATTGAAGCTATTAAAATTGCAACCAACCTTCTTTCCCAATTTAAAAACACAGAAATCTTTAGTCAATTCGAATTTGCTATAGATAAAATTATTGATCGCGTAAACATCTCTTCCAATGTTCAAGATACGGCAATTGAAGAATACGTGCAATTCGAAACTGTTGAGCGAGTAGGGGGGAGCGAGTTCCTAGAGCCCCTTTTAACCGCAATTAAAAACAAGAATAAAGTTCAGTTTGAGCACAAAGGGTTTTCAAGCGAAACGGCTAAAACAAGACGGATACATCCATATTTATTAAAAGAATACAGAAACAGATGGTACCTCATTGGAAAAAACGAACTTAAAGACAATATAATTACCTTCGGTTTAGATAGGGTGGCGAATCTCGTAGTATTGTCAGACACCTACAAAAAAGATGAATCATTCAGTCCTGATAGGTTTTTCAAATACTCCATTGGAATAACCTCGAACTATGGAAGCCCTTGTAAAATAATTATCGAAACGGGAGTTTTACTATCAAAGTATATACTTTCTCAGCCCCTGCATGAGTCCCAAGAGTTTCTAGAAGAAAAAAACAATATGCATTTATTTTCATATTTTCTGCTTCCTACCTATGAATTGAAAATGCAAATTTTAGGCTTTGGTAAAGACATTAAAGTAATTGAGCCGAAAGAACTAAGGGATGAAATATATCAAATCGCGAAGTCTGTAGTGGAGTTATATAAATAGCAACAATTGATAAATTCAATTACTTTTGCAATTAATAACCGATTTTTACCAAGTAAATGCGCCTATTCTTCTTACTATTAATTCTTCCTCTCGGTTTTTCCGCCCAATTACTGGACAACAGAGCTTGTGCCGTGTTTTCTGAAGAGCCGTTTTTTTATACTGAATTCATTCGTAGTAATAAGATAAAAAGTATAAAGGGGGAGGTTTCTACAAAAGCAGACTTACAGGTTATAAAAAACAAAGGCTTGATAACTATGTTCCTATTTGATGACTCTGGAAACCTTATAAAACAATTCGATTCGTTTTACCGGGGAAAGAAAAAGGACAGCTCAATAATAACATATCATTATGATGAAAAGCAAAATATCACAACAAAAAGAATGAGCGATAGTTACGGGTTTTTCTCCTATAACTACAAGCACAATGATTTCGGTGAAATTATCCAAAAAACATATTGTCGGGACGAAAATACAACAAACGATAAAAATAATTTCAAGCTTAAAAAACAATATACCATTGTGAACGAAACGTATTCATTTGCAAAAACAGACTCGTCTATGCAAAAAAATGTATTTAACAACCATGGAAGTGTTTATCAAAAGGAGTATTATACCTATGACGAAAACAAACTCTTACTTAAAATGGTAAAAAAATTAATTGTCAATCATAAAAAAGCAGAAACCACCTATAAATACAATGACTTAATGAAAGTTTCTGAAAAGAAAATTAATAACGACTTATCGGAAGACGCTTACAGCAGGTTTGTATACCAATATGACGAATTGGGCAACCTGGAGGTAATAGACGAATACAGAAACGCAGAACTAAAAACACATAAAGAGGTGCTCTACAACAAGTCCACTCTGTTAATGAAGGCGCTTATCGTTCAAGATGTTAATTCAAACTTTATTACAATAACAAAGTTTTCTTACACGTTTTTTGATTAAAACCCTCAAAAAAAATGATTTTCCGTAAAAAACTTGGTATTTACATAATTGTTTTTAATTTTGTTATTCAAGTATAATCAAATTAAAAAAATTAAAAATGAAAAAGTTTTTTATGTTATTAGCTGTTGCTGGATTCTTTTCTATGACAACAATTTCTTGTGGTGAAAAAGCTGCTGAAGGTGATGCAACTGAAGAGGCTGCTGAGGGTGATCATGATCACGCTGAAGGAGAAGAAGAGCATGCTGCACACTAGTATTCTTTTTTTAAGAAAAAAAAGCTTTCTGATAAACCAGAAAGCTTTTTTTTTGCCATCTATTTTGCTTTTCTTTGCACCCATAGTGAAGACACCTGGACTTATTATCATTCTTCTTTTTTCTCTCTCGTGCTCAACCAAGAAGGAAGGTGTAATTGTGCTAAATACTGAAAGTTGTGTTGAGATTATTATAGATGCTTCAGCGTATAAAAAACTTGAGGGCTACAGGGATATTGCCCTTAAAAATGGAGTAATTGATAAACGTTTAAAAAAATACGTGAAAGCAACCCTTACCTATCGAGGAGTTAAGACCCTTGTAAAACTTCGGCTTAAAGGTGATTGGGTAGACCACTTAAAAGAAGATAAATGGTCTTTTAGAGTTAAAGTTCCTGACGGCGATTCTTTTTTAGGGTTAAAGAGTTTTTCTATTCAAAGCCCTCATACCCGTTCTTTTATACATGAGTGGTTCATGCACCAGATATACTTAAAAGAAGGCGTCTTAACCACTCGATATGAGTTTGTTCCTGTTTCAGTAAACGGGAAACAAATGGGAATTTATGCATTGGAAGAACATTTTGACAAACAGCTGGCGGAAGCAAAAAATAAAAGAGAGGGGCCTATTTTAAAGTTTAACGAAGAGGGAGTTTGGGAAACAAGAGTTGGCGAGCCTGGTTCTTATCATTCACTTCCATATTTTGCAGCAGCTGAAGTCGTTCCTTTTAAAAAAAATAGAACGATGAATAGCGCCGTGCTAAAAAATCATTTCAAAACAGCTCAGAGCCTGTTGCTCCGATATAAGGCTTTTGATGACAACATAGAGGAAATATTTGACATTGATAGGCTGGCAAAGTTTTATGCTCTTACAGACATTGCAAATACTGACCACGCTTTAATATGGCATAACCTCAGGTTTTATTATAATCCTGTTTCTAGAAAATTAGAGCCCATTGCATATGACTGTTACCCTGAAAAAGTAGAGATGAGCACGAATCAACCCATTTTTGGTTACAGTAAAGACCAAACTGCTTTTCCTGATTTTAGTTTCATTCACTATAATATATTTAACAACGCCTCATTTAAATCTTTATACGTTGCCTACCTTAAGAAGTTCTCAAGCGATAAATACCTTAACGCTGTTTTTAACGAATTAGACTCTTCTTTGACTTCCATCGGAAAGCTACTGGAACCAGAGTATCCAGAGTCCAAGTTTAGCAAAATCTTTTATAAAAATAACATTAAAGCAATTCAAGAGGCCCTTCCTGAATACATAAGTTCAGACATTGAGTACAGCTTGCAAGATTATCATTTTGAGGACCTCACAAACACAAATACATATTATTACAACACGGGACTAAAGGCTTATTCAAGTCCGTTTCAGGACTCTACCATTAACACCGTACAGTTAGTCAACTTTCATTCAACACCGGTCACTATAGTTGGATATGGGTTAAAACAAAACAAAGACTCAATTGTTTATTTAGGCAAAGAAAAGACTATCGACAAGTTTAATAATAACCTTACTGTCCATTTTCTTAATCTCCCTAAATCAACTAATAAAATCTACTTTCTAGCTAACCAAAAGATTCCTGATACGTTGCATGTTTCAATAAGCAACTGGGCGTTTAATAGTAAGTTAATTAAACCGCTAGGTAACTTATTGACTTCTGATTTATCACGTATCCCATATATCGAAATAAATGCCCTAAGTAAATTGTTAATCATTAAAAAGGGGGATTACGTGCTTTCTTCAGACCTTATTGTGCCAAAAGGGTGGACGCTCATATTGGAAAAGGGGTGCAAAATTAATTTAATCAATACGGCCGCTATTATTAGTTATTCACCAATTCACGCAGAAGGTTCCAGCGAGGAAAAGATATTGATATATTCTTCTGACAAAAGCGGGCAAGGTGTTACCGTTATCAATAATTATGGTGAGTCTCTGTTTCAAAACGTTGTGTTTAATCACTTAACCACATTAACGAAGTACGGTTGGCGCCTAACGGGTGCCGTAACCCTTTATCAAAGCAATGTAACTATTGAAAGCTGTACTTTTAAAAATAACTATTGTGAAGACGCCATTAATCTGGTGCAGTCCAATTTCACTTTTTCCAACTCTACCGTAGAAAACACTTTTTCTGATGGACTTGATTCGGACTTTTGTAATGGGACAATTTCAGGCTCAATCTTTAAAAACACGGGCAATGATTGTATTGACTTGTCTGGAAGCACTATTGAAATTAACCATTGTGCAATTGAAAACTCGGGAGACAAAGGGGTGTCGGGAGGGGAAAATTCTATAGTGAAAATTGAAAACACAAAAATTAATAGGGCAAAAATTGCAATTGCATCAAAAGATTTGTCAACAGTCACAGTAGGTTCTGTTACAATGCAAAATGTAGATTATGGTTTTGTTGCCTTTCAAAAAAAGCCAGAATTTGGACCTGCTAAAATTATTGTTAAAAACAACAATAAGGAGTTACAAAAAAATAACCTTATAGACATCGGGTCTCTATTAATAATGCAGGGTAAAGTTAAACCTGACACAATCAAAGGTCTCGTTTCCTTAAACATTGACTCCCTTTATGGGGTCTCCATAACACAAAAGTAAAGGATGGTCATCCTTGTTTTCAATCACGCATTTTTGCGCAAGGTTAAATTTGAATATAAAATCATGAATTATGCTTCAGAATAAAACATGGGGATTAACGCTGCTTATAGCAATGACTATAAGTTGCTCTCAAAAGAAAGAAAACAACACCGAATCTATAGAGTTAAACCCCACTTCATTTGAACGAGCACTAGAACAATCTAAAGAATTATTGTTGCTCATTAAAAACAACTTAATTGTTATAGACAGTACCAATGTCAGCGCTCAGATTGTTTCCCACAAATTG
Organism: uncultured Flavobacteriales bacterium; assembly: GCA_963926405.1. Lineage (GTDB taxonomy): Bacteria > Bacteroidota > Bacteroidia > Flavobacteriales_D > Parvicellaceae > CALSMU01. The sequence continues at coordinate 1,853 of CAWUXI010000053.1, read as the reverse complement.
ATGGCTGAAAACAATACTTACAGAACCGAATTGACTTTTGGAAACATTTCCTTAAAAAAGGTTTTTAAGTGTACAAATGATATAATTAACGTGGTCCATTTTGATTTTTATTATGACTCTTTAAGTTCGAACCTAAAACAAGACAGCCAGTTAATTCTAGAGTTGATACAGTCCCTTTTTGGTGAACACACATCAATCCATAGCACTGGCTCAATGAAAACGTTCACTTGGAGCCTATCTGGGAATGCTTTAGACTATGAAGTCTTTAAAAACGGGTTTACTTTTACCGTTCGTAAAAACAAAAAAAAGACTTTACTTGCTGTTGAAAAAACATTGCCAATGCATCTAAAATTGGCCGGCATATTAGTTAGTCACATATACAACGACTCAATTAATTTTAAATCAACCGCCCTGCAGGTGAAGAAACTGTTCAACGTGCCTTTTAAAGGAAAAACAAATTCCATAGCTTTTAATGCGGCTTATGACGAAAAAATATTACTTAGCGGCTCTTTCTTGTTTAACGATAACGCTGTATCCGCTATATATTTTGACTATGTGTATTCAGACACAATATCTAAACAATTTATTCTTGATTCCAAACTTATAAAATCAAGGGTTTCTAAATTATATGGAGCTGCAACAGATGTAGCTACTGTTGCTTATGCCACTACCTACAAATGGAATAAAACTCCAATTATAATAGAGGTTTACTCCGACGGATTTTCCGTCCTAATAGAAAATTTTATTTTATAGCGTTCTTTTTATAACCTCGCTTAAGCATATCTTAAACCACTCCGTATACTTCTGTGGGTTTCGTACAACCTCATCTAAAACTTCCTGAACAGGGACATAAGCAACTGCATTAACCTCTTCCGGATTAAAGCGAAACTCTCCTTCAAACTCTCCTATAAACACATGGTCAAGTTCATGCTCTGTCAATCCTTTATCAAGTTCTTTTTTATAAATAAAGTCGAACGCTTTTTTTATTTCACAATCAAACCCCATTTCCTCTTGTAGTCTTCTGTGAGCTGCTTCTATTGTCGCCTCTCCCTCTCTTGGATGGCTACAACAAGTGTTCGTCCAAAGCCCTCCTGAATGATATTTTGAAAATGCGCGCTGCTGAAGCAACATATCTCCGTTGTTATTAAAAATAAATACCGAAAAAGCCCTATGCAATAACCCTTTCTCGTGGGCTTCCATTTTTTCCATCGTTCCCGTTGGATTATCATCTTCATCTACTAATACAACCTTTTCCATTTTTAGTCTATTCCGTTCATTCTTAATTTCTTGTCCCTATTAGCGATTTCCCAGGCGGTATAAAAAACCATTCGCGCCGTTTTTTGAACCTTATCAAAATTAATTTTGTCTACGTCGTCTGTTGGTTTGTGATAATCTTTATGAACCCCACTAAAATAAAAAATAACTGGTATTCCGTTTTTAGCAAAATTATAGTGATCTGAACGGTAATAAAACTGGTTTGGGTCTGATCGCTTGTTATACGTATAGTCTATATCGTAATTAATATATCTACTATTCACTTTTTCGCTAATCAAGTGCAAGTCCATACTAATTCGATCAGCGCCTATTAAATAAATATAGTTATCGTTATCGTGCTCATCGTCGCGTCTACCTATCATGTCAATATTTAAATCCACCACTGTATTTTCCAATCCATAAACAGGATTATCTGTGTAATATTTAGATCCCCAGAGTCCTTTTTCCTCACCTGAAACGGTCATAAATAAAATGCTTCTGCGTGGTCCATGTCCGTCATTTTTTGCTTTTTGAAAAGCCTCAGCCAACGCTATAACACTTACTGTTCCAGACCCATCGTCATCGGCTCCATTGCAGAC
>CAWUXI010000052.1:0-10744 GCA_963926405.1 uncultured Flavobacteriales bacterium | reverse complement strand
TTTAAAGAGTGTAAAATAGATTTTAAGACAAAAGATTTTAAGACTTACGGATTCTTTGTATAAGAACCTCTTAAGTCTTAATATCTTAAAATCTTAAGGTCATAAAACCTTATTTATAATGAAAGTATTAGCAAACGATGGTATTGCACCATCAGGAAAAGAAGCTTTAGAAGCAAAAGGATTTACTGTAGTAACGGAAACTGTTGCTCAGGAAGATTTAATTGACACAATAAACAACGAAGGTTACGAAGTTGTTTTAGTAAGAAGCGCCACTACTGTTCGCAAAGAAGTAATGGATGCTTGTCCAGGTTTAAAAATGATTGGGCGTGGTGGTGTCGGAATGGATAATATTGATGTTCAATACGGGAGAGATAAAGGTTTAGTTGTCTTTAACACCCCAGCTGCTTCATCTTTGGCTGTTGCTGAATTGGTAATAGGGCAATTATTTAGCATTTCTCGATCTACCTTTGACTCCGAAAGAAACATGCCAACAATAGGTAAATCTGATTTCGAGATACTTAAAAAGAAATACGGGAAAGGTGTTGAGTTAAGAGGTAAAACTTTAGGGGTTATTGGATTTGGAAGAATTGGACAATACACGGCTAAATATGCTTTAGGTTGCGGAATGAATGTTATTGCTTCTGACCCATTTGTGGAAAATGCTACTGTTTCCGTAGAAGTAGGAAATCAAAGTGTTGATGTAAAAATTGACATGGTTTCTAAAGATGACTTATTGGCAAAAGCTGATTACATTTCTTTGCACGTTCCTATGCCAAAAGAAGGAGCTGTTATTGCAAAAGCTGAATTCGATAAAATGAAGGATGGTGTCCGTATTGTTAATGCAGCCAGAGGTGGTGTAATCAATGAGGATGATTTACTCGAAGCATTAAACAACGGAAAAGTTGCAGCATGTGCATTAGATGTATTCGTAGGAGAACCATCTCCAAGAGCTGCTATTTTAGCCCATGAAAAAATAGCTCTTACACCACACGTTGGAGCTGCTACCGTTGAAGCGCAAGACAGAATTGGAACGGAGCTAGCAAGCCAAATAATTGATTTTTATGGTAAGTAGACTTTAGAAAATAGATTTTAAGACAAAAGACTTTAAGACTAAGGATGCTTTGGAAAAGAACCTGCTAGTCTTAGTCTTGAAATCTGAGAGTCTTGAAATCTAAGCACTAAACACAATGAGTAAAATAATTCCATTTAAAGCGGTTCGTCCCACTAGGGACAAGGCATACTTATTATCGAGTAGACCTTCTTATTCTTATAATAAAAAGCATCTAGAATCAAAACTTGAAGGGAATCCATATACTTTTTTGCATGTTATTAACCCCGAATTTAATGAGGATGATTCGACTAAACCGAACTCTTTTGAGCGTTTCGAAAAAGTGAGAGACAAGTACGATGAGTTCAAGTCACTCGGGTATTTTACGCAAGACGAAGTTCCTGCTATTTATATTTACAGACAAATAACTCCAACGAATACTTATATTGGAATTATTGCAGCAGCTTCTGTTGATGATTATTTAAACGGAAAAATTAAAGTGCACGAACATACTCTTTCTCAAAGAGAGGAAATGTTTAAGAAATATCTGAATGTTTGTAAATTTAATGCAGAGTCTGTACTCCTAACCTACAAAGACAATGAAGATATCGATGCTCTGTTCGAAAAATACGTAAATACACGTTCCGAATACGAATTCACCAACACTAGAGAAGTAAAACATGATCTTTGGATTGTTAGTGATCAACAGGATATCGATGCACTTCAATATGCCTTTGCTAATATAGAAAATTCATATATTGCTGATGGACATCATAGGGTATCCTCCTCTGCATTGTATACGCAAAGTCAAAGAGAAAAAGGATACAATGGAGATGAAGACTTTAATTACTTCATGGCATTTTATATAGCCGAAAGTAAATTGAGGATTTTTGGTTATAACAGAATTGTGAGTAGTTTAAATAACCTTACTTCTGAAGAATTTTTATTGCAAATAGAAAAATCATTTACGTTAACAAAAAGTAGAAAAGAGTGTAACCCAAAATCATTGCACAATTTATCCATGTACTTTAATAAATCCTGGTATTCACTTACAATTAAAGATGAATTTATTGACAACGCCAATCCTGTTGGCTGCTTAGACGCGCAGCTTTTATCAAACTTAGTTCTCTCTCCTATTCTTGGGATACACAATTTAAAAACAGACAATCGCGTTAATTTTATTGAAGGAACTAAGGGAATGATAGCTTTACAAGAGGCCGTTGACAGTAACATAGCCAAAGTTGCATTTGGATTGTTCCCCGTCTCAATAGACCAGTTAAAAAGGGTTGCAGATACAAATAACATTATGCCTCCAAAAAGTACTTGGATAGAACCTAAAATAAGAAGTGGCCTGACGGTTTTTGAGTTTTAATTCACACAATTATTATTGTAAAATTTTAAGCCTAAAAAAAGAGGGCCGAAGCCCTCTCTGTATATCCTAAATATTAATAACTTAAAATACGAATCTTAACCCAACTGATAAGTTAAGAGGTAATGTAGCATCATTCTCAAATTTAACTCCTTTAATTTTAAAATCCTCTACATCCAAGCCATTGCTGTTTCTATAAAACGATCCGGTTTCATCAATACTGCTATATTTTATTAAGTTTAAATTATAATGCATCTTGGCTACTAATGACAGGGATTTATAAACCTTAAAGTCTAATCCACCACCAATTCTCAAACCGAATGAACCAAATGATTGTTCATCAAACGAATAATTATTTACAGAGTAGTATCCATCTAAAAAATCAAAATCATTAAAATAATTAGGCCTAGCCTTGCCAAGTGCTAAATTGGCCCCTCCTTGCAATCTGAATTTTAACCAACTCGTTATTGGGTACTCTCTCATTAAACCTAACGACATTGTGGTATATGAATCTACTCCATCATTATAAGATACCATCGCTTCATCACTACTGTTGTCAACAATGTCATATGATATACTTCGATTATCAGACGAGTTCGACTCATAAGAGATATAAAAACGATTTTTAGAATTGCTCATGATTTTATCAAATTGAAAACCTGTATATGAGAGTATTGTGCCTTCAATACCCCTTGTTGGTGGTTTCTCTTCAAATGTATTGATGTAATCTAATGCTTTTACGGGCTTATGAAGTAAATTGTATTGAATTACAGATTTAGGAAGCGAATCTACTTGCCTGATATTGGAATAAGTCGCTGCATATCCATTCAAAATAATTTTTGTTTCATTTTTCCTCCCTGTTTCTGTGATGATTTCAAAAATAGGATCTACTACATAATCACATTTATGCGTTTTTTTAAATTGTAACAGAGCATTTTCTTTACCTTCAGATTTTGCGGAAAGGTAATAAGGCACAATATAATCAATTGATTTCCTTGAATCACTAACTGTAACGTCAGCCAATAATGGTCGCATGACAACACCTGATTCGTAGGTATTCATTTCATTTGCGTTCGAATTTGTAACTTTCGTTACTGTTGAACAACTAGTCAAAATAGAGAGACCGAGTAGATAAACGTATCTTTTTTTCATAATTTAGTTTTAATAATTTACCGAATATACTAATTTAAAATACACATTATCAACCTTTTGTGTTTTTTATGCAAAATCAATTAATCAGAATAGTTGTTTGCAAAAAAAAAGGCTTAACTCCTCTTAATAATAGCGATATCATCTGCAATCATTTCGTATCTAGAAGCTCAATTAATATCCAAATTAAATTCTAACATCAATATTATCAGTTGCTTTAATCTCAGTTGATAGACCTAAACCAACAACACTAAATTCCGTAGAAAGCACATCTCCTTCATTAAATGAATCTTCGTCAAGTATAACAGATGGAAGATAACCATCAATTATATCTCCTTTTTTTAGGCTCTATTGATTAATAGCTTATATAATAAATTCTTTCACCTTATCTGCTGCATCTTGCAATGTAATTGCTGAATGAACATTTAAACCTGAGTTATCAATAATCTCTTTTGCTTCAACAGCATTTGTCCCTTGCAACCTTACAATAATTGGAACTGGAATATTCCCAATACTTTTATATGCTTGAACAATACCATTTGCTACTCTATCGCATCTAACTATTCCGCCAAAGATATTCACTAAAATACCTTCAACGTTTTTATCTTTTAAAATAAGGTTAAAAGCTTTTTCAACTCTTTCAGCATCAGCTGTACCACCCACATCTAAAAAGTTTGCAGGTTCTCCACCAGACAACTTAATAATATCCATTGTACTCATGGCCAATCCAGCACCATTTACCATACAACCAACATTTCCATCCAAGTTAACGTAGCTTAGACCTGCTGCAGCTGCTTCAACTTCTGTAGGATCCTCTTCACTTACATCTCGCATCGCAGCGTAATCTGGATGACGATATAAAGCATTATCATCTAAAGTAACTTTAGAATCGACAGCTATAATTGTATCTGTACATGTTTTAAGAACAGGGTTAATTTCAAACATGGAAGCATCACAACCTTCGTAAGCAGCATATAATGACTTAACGAAGCTTGTCATTTCTTTAAATGCTTTACCGCTTAAACCTAAGTTAAAAGCTATTTTTCGACATTGAAAACCTTGTAAACCCACTTTAGGATCAATTTCTTCTTTAAAGATTAGGTGCGGTGTTTTATCTGCAACTTCTTCAATATTCATTCCTCCTTCAGTAGAATACATGATAATATTTCTACCAATACTTCTATCCATTAATACAGACATGTAATACTCTTCACATTTATCAAAATCGGGAGCGTATACATCTTCAGCAATTAGCACTTTACTAACCAATTTTCCAACACCATTTGTTTGAGCAGTTTCTAAATGTCCTCCTAAAATTCCTCTTACAACACCTTCAACCTTATCAATTCCTTTTGCAATTTCAACACCATGAGCACCGGTTTCCTCGATAGTTCCCTTCCCTCTACCTCCGGCATGTATCTGTGCTTTAACAACATACCATTCAGTACCCGTTTCTGCTGTAAGTTGCTTTGCAGCCTCTAATGTTTTAGATGCATCATCAACTACAATTCCTTTTTGAATAGCTACACCGTAACTTTCTAAAATAGATTTCCCTTGAAATTCGTGTAAATTCATTTTTTTGGTTTTATTTGCTCAAATGTAAAAATAGTCTTGGGTTAAGCCCTAAATAGTTATAACTTTTTTTTAACTTTTTAAAAATAGACATTAGATGACAGACACTAAACGCTAGATTTAAAAAGAGTTAATTTTAAAAATTAAAAACCTAGCGTCTTTTGTCTAGTGTCTTTTATCTTTACCAACCATGGTATACGAATCATACGATATAAAATTTAATCAGGGAACTTCTAAAGTTCATCGTTTTTACACTAAGAAGGGGAATACCCCCATCTTTTTTATTCATGGGTATTTTGAAGATGGGAGAATATTTTTTACAAAAAAAGGAAAAGGCCTTGCTTCTTATCTTGCAGAAAATGGCTTTGATGTTTTTGTATGTGATTTACTCGGAAAAGGTGAAAGTATTCCCAAAATACAGAAAGGTTTTAATCACAGTCAATTTGAAATAATCACAAGAGATATACCTACCTATCTAGCATTTGTAAGAAAAAAAACTGGGATAAAAAAAATACATCTGGGAGCACATAGTTGGGGTGGTGTTGTAGCAATAGCTTATTTATCCAGAACGCAAGATCCTGACATTAAATCGATGATTGCATTTAGCACCAAAAGAAGAATTGCAATAAAAGGTTGGAGAAAGTTTATTGGCGTCAATTTGATATGGGATAAATACGGAACCTATTTGACTAAAAAACATGGTTATTTACCTGCTAAAAAAATGAAGATGGGCACTGAAAATGAACCTGCAGCTTATTATACAGATGCAAACATTTGGGTAAAAGAAGAAAAATGGATCTCTCCTGAAGACGGTTATAATTACCAAAAAGAATTAGCCAATGTAAAGCTCCCTCCTATTTTATACATAACCGGAAAGGGCGACAAACTTCTAGGTCATCCAAAAGATGTAAAAAGACTTTTGGATGAAACAGGGAAACATCAAATCAATACATTACAAATTGTGGGAAAAGAGAATGGTTTTAAAAATGATTACGACCATATCAATCTACTAACTCACAAAGATGCCCCTGAAGATCATTTTCCTTTTGTTTTGAATTACCTAAAACAATTTGAATAACTTAGCCCCATGATTGAATCGAAAGGTATAACAAAGTCATACGGAGACCTCCAAGTGTTGAAAGGTGTTAATTTTACTATAAAAAAAGGGGAAATTGTATCTGTAGTGGGTGCTTCTGGAGCGGGCAAAACAACCTTACTTCAAATTTTAGGAACACTCGATCGTGCAGATGGAGGCGATATTGTTTTCGAGAACAAATCTACAAGTGCTTTGAGTAAAAAAGACTTGGCGCAATTCAGAAATCAGAACATCGGTTTCGTATTTCAGTTTCACCATTTATTACCCGAGTTTACAGCTTTCGAAAATGTTTGTTTACCTGGATATATTGGAAAAAGAAATAAAAAAGAAGTCGAAAAAAGAGCGAAAGAGCTATTGATTCAATTAGGCTTGGAAAACAGAATAGAGCACAAACCAAATGAACTTTCAGGAGGAGAACAACAAAGAGTTAGCGTTGCTCGAGCATTAATTAATGATCCTGCTCTGATTCTCGCAGATGAACCGAGTGGAAACTTAGATTCTAAAACCGCTAAAGAATTACATCAATTATTCTTTGACCTTCGAGATAAATTTCAACAAACTTTTGTGATCGTAACGCACAACGAAGATTTAGCAAAAATGGCAGATCGGACTTTGGTTATGAAAGATGGAATGATTGAGTGAGAATAGCGCTATCTTAACTCAAGTAAATTTGCTCTGCAATAATCTTTTCACCTAAAAACAAACTACCTGTTTCTTCAAATGATCTTGGATTCTCGGTAGTATAATACCTAGTTATTCCATTCATAGAACATTTGTCAGCCATTTCTGGATGTCTTTTGAGATAATCCACTAGTTTATCGGCTACAATCTCGCCTTGAGCAATTATGTTAATTGAAGCGGGAACGAATTTTCTAATTTTCTCCATAAGAATTGGATAATGGGTACAACCAAGAATTAACGCATCAATTTGAGGATCCTTAGATAGAATAGACATCAAGTTCTGCTCGATAAAAAGCTCTCCGCCCGGCGTGTTAAAAGTAGTATCCTCAACCAACGGAACCCACATAGGACAAGCTTCTTGAGTCACCGCAATATGTGGGTGTAATTTTTTAATCTCCAATATATACGACTCTGAATTAACGGTTCCATTTGTCCCTAAAACACCAATATGTTTAGTCGTAGAAAACTTATCTATCATTTCTGCACAAGGCCGAATAACGCCCAATACTCTCCTGCTTGGATCAATTTTCTGTAAATCATTTATCTGGATAGTTCGCAATGCTTTAGCCGAAGCTGTATTACAAGCCAATATAACTAAGTGGCATCCTTGGTCAAACAATGTTTTTACAGCTTGCAGCGTATATTCGTAAACCACTTCGAAAGACCTTGTTCCATAAGGCGCTCTAGCATTATCTCCCAAATAAATAAAATCATTACCTGGCATAGCCTTTCTCAATTCAGAAAGAACAGTTAATCCTCCGTAACCCGAATCAAAAACTCCTATGGGTGCTTTATTTATCATTTAGTAAAAAGTAAAAAGCCACTAGTGACTAGTCAGTAGTGGCTTTAAAATTAGTAAGTTTTGTTCTTATTCAGTAATAATTCCTAATTCTTTTTTTAATAATGGAGTGATATCTTCCCCGCCCGCATAATGAAGACTTGAAGTATCAAATACATAAGTAAAACTATTTTCTTTGGCTACTTTCTGCACAGCTTCTTGAATTCTTTTAAGCACAGTTTGCATTAACATTGCCTCTTTATCCTGTAACTTTTTTTCTGCTTCTCCCTGTTTTGCTTGAAAATTTTGACTTTTCTCCATAAGTTCCTGGTAACGAGAAGATTTTATTTCTTCCGTTAAATTTGGCTCATCTTCAATATACTTAGCTTCATCTTGTTTAATTAATGTTGCATACATCTCTAATTCTTTCATTAATTCGCCTTGATATCTCTCCAATTCAGTTTCTGCTGCCTTGTACTCCTTCATCTCCACCATCATTTGCTGCGAATTAATGTGACCCAATTTTTGAGCTGATGAACTGATAGTTACTAATGCCAATGCTACTGCTGTAATAAGTTTTTTCATTTCGATAATTTTACTGTTCTTAATTTATTTTGTTATTTTACTCAATACGATATCACTCTTGTCATATTTAGGATCAGCGTATAAGATATTTGAATTTTTTTCTTTCTCCATTACAAAATCATATCCTTTCTCTTTTGCCATTGTTTTTATGGCTTTATAAATTTCATCTTGTATTGGTTCAATTAATTCTTTCCTTTTTTGGAACATACTGCCATCAACACCAAAACGTTTCTTTTGTAATTCTTTTGCCGCCTTTTCTGAATCAAAAATTTCCTGCTCTCTTTGGCGTTTAGTATCTTCTGGTAACAAAATTTGCTCTTGTTGATAAGCTTTGTACTTCGCTTCTATTTCCTTGTACTTTTCCTCAATTTCTTTTTGCCATTTTTCAGATAAATCATCCAATTCCTTTTGTGCTTCCTTATAAGCAGGAATCTCACTCAAAATATAGTTCATATCTACAAAAGCATATTTTTGAGAAAGTGCTGTTGATGATAACATAAAAACTGCCATCAGACTTAGGACTATTTTTTTCATATTAATAATGTACTTTTTATTTGATTTAGCAAAGTCAAAAAATTTGACTTAAAGCTCTCCAAGATTCATGCCAATGGTAAAATGGAACTGTCCACGATACCCCTTTAATTGAATTTCAGAATTGTGAACAAATTCTCCCGCTGCCCCAGCATCAACCTCATCTAATCCCCAACCATAATCAAGTCCCATCAATCCAAACATTGGTAAAAATATTCTTACACCTACACCTGCCGATCTCTTCACTTTAAATGGATTATATTTTTTGTAATCATTCCAAGTATTTCCTGCTTCTATAAACCCGAGCATATAAATTGTTGCTGATGGATTTAGAGACAGCGGATAACGCAACTCCATAGTATATTTACTTATTATTCTACCACCATTTACTTGTGGAGAGATATGTCCATCATCATAACCCCGTAATGCAATTATTTCACGACCATCTAGACTAAATCCTGTAAGACCACTGCCTCCCATAAAAAATCTTTCAAAAGGTGGAGCTCCCTTCTCCGAATTCCATGCATTTAAAAACCCAAATCCAAGTCTAGCATTAATAACTAGTTTTTTATCCTTAGATAAGGGTGTAAACCAGGATGAAGTAAATTTAATTTTATTGTACTCTAACCACTTGTATCTCTCCTGATCAGACATATCAGAATAATCATCAACTCCATCAAACCAAGAATACATGGGAGTAATTTTAGCTGATAATGTAAATGAAGAACCTGTTCTTGGATACAACGGTTGATCTATTGAATTTCTAGACAAGGTTGCTTGAAAAGATAAATTATTAGCATACCCATCAGAGAATGAAAATACATTCCCATAGTTATTCAGTTCATAATACTGATACCCCGCCATTAATTGAAGAGCAAAATAATCATCTGGCCACTTTAATCTTTTTCCCAAGCCAATTGATGCTCCAGTAATTTTGATATATCTTCTGTCAAAGTTTTTTACTCTTTTTCCACCTAAATCGGTAGAATCACGGTAATACACTGGATCAGATGCTTGAACCGAATGAAAAATTGAAACACTTAATGAATTTGGTTTTTTACCTCCCAACCATGGCTCGGTAAATGAAGCATTATAAGATTGATAAAAGTATCCATTAGATTGAGCTCTTATACTTAAACGCTGTCCGTCTCCTGATGGTAATGGCTTCCATTCAGACGCTCTAAAAAACTTCCGGCTAGAAAAATTATTAAACACAACTCCTAGTGTACCAACTACTCTTCCAGCTCCCCAACCTCCTGAAAGCTCAATCTGATCACTTGGTTTTTCTTCAACAATATATTCAATATCGACTGTACCATCTGCAGGATTAGGCTTAGGATTTACAGCCAATTTTTCAGGGTCAAAATACCCGTTTTGGGCTAATTGCCGTTGTGTTCGAATAACAGCATCCCTGCTAAATAAGTCTCCGGGCTTCGTATAAATTTCACGTAAAATTACGTGATCACTCGTTTTAGTATTCCCTACAATTGTTATGTTTCTATTTCTTGCTTGCTTGCCTTCATAAATGCGCAACTCCAAATCCACAGAATCACTCGTAACTTGAGTTTCTACTGGCGTTAATTGAAAAAACAAATATCCCTCATCCATATACAATGAGGATACGTCAGAACCTCCAGGGTTCATAAACAGGCGGGTTTCTAAAGTTGCCTGATTATATTCATCTCCAGGCTTAATTCCTAAAACAGTATCCAATCTTCCTGATGAATACTTTAGGTTACCAATCCAATCAACATTCCTAATAAAGTATTTATTTCCTTCATCAATCGTCATTTTTATATTGATGGACTTCTCATCAAAGTCATACAATGTATCAAATGTTATTTCTGCGTCACTAAAAGCAAGTTCTTTGTATTTTTCAATCACATGTTTTTTGTCATTCGCAAAGTTCGATTGCATAAATTTAGAACCAATATT
>CAWUXI010000051.1:0-26937 GCA_963926405.1 uncultured Flavobacteriales bacterium | reverse complement strand
TGAGTAGTCTGTTTTGTAAACTCTCCTCTTTCCTCCAATAGTTTAAAATAATCAGCCGCCGTTTTTTTATGTAAGTCGGAAGAAGTTCTGTGGTAAATATCAAAACTAACTCCTAATCGACTAAAGACATCTTTATTAACTGCATGATAAAGATCTACGATAGCTTGTGGAGTGGTTCCTTCTTTTTTAGCTCGTAAAGTAATAGCCGCACCGTGTTCATCTGAACCGCACACAAAAGCTACGTCCTTATTATTAGATCGTAAAAAACGAGCGTATATGTCAGAAGGGATATAAACACCTGCCAAATGGCCTAAATGCAATGGACCATTTGCATAAGGAAGGGCTGCAGTAATGGTATATCTTTTTGGGTTCTTCATTTAATAACTTACTTGTACACAATTTGAATTCATAAAATTGCGAACGCAAAGATAGTTTTTTGACTCTTGATATAACAGAGATTATACCAACTAAATGCGTATGACACTTTTTTTCTTTTTATATTTCTCATCGTTATTTTTAATTTCCATTGCTGTGCTATTCAGAATAAAAATGCCTCGATTAATAAAAAAATAACTAAAATTGCCTACACACAGCGTCAGTTGAAATAATCTCTAACATATTCGATACATGAAAAATTCAATCCTTCCTAAAAACCTCAAAAAAGGTGACAAAATCTCATTAATATCAACTGCTCGAAAGATTGATGTAGAAAAATTAGCGCACACAAAAGAAGTATTGAATAAGTGGGGACTTACAGTAGTTGAAGGAAAGAACTTGAGGGCAGAGAGCAACCAGTTTTGTGGAACTGATAAGCAAAGAGCAAGTGATTTACAAGATGCAATTAATGACGATTCAATAAAGGCCATAATCTGTTTTAGAGGAGGATATGGAACTGTACGAATTTTAGATAAAGTTGATTTTTTAAACCTTATTAAAAACCCAAAATGGATTTGTGGCTACAGTGATGTTACGGCTCTTCATAATTATCTGAATACCATGTGTAATATTGCAACAATACATTCTACAATGCCTGTAAATTTTGACACTAACACAAAAGAAACTTTAGAGTCATTCCGAAATGCTTTGTTTGGCAAAAAAGTTACAATAACAACAGGAACTCATTTGCTAAATAGAAGCGGGCATGCATCCGGAAAAATTGTAGGAGGAAATTTGTCCATGATCTACAGTCTTTCCGGAACAAAATATGATATTGATACAAGAGGAAAAATATTATTCATCGAAGATCTAGATGAGTATCTCTACCATGTTGATAGAATGATGTGGAGTCTTAAATTGTCAGGCAAACTAGAGAGTCTTTCAGGGCTTATTGTTGGCGGAATGACCGCTATGAATGACAATGACATCCCCTTTGGAAAGGATGCGATAGAAATAATAAAAGAAGCTGTGCAAGAATATAATTACCCTATCTGCTTCAACTTCCCTTGTGGTCATATGGATGACAATAGAGCCTTAATACTTAACAAGGAGGCTAATTTAATGGTAAGTGATTCCTGCGTGAATTTTATGCAATAAAAAAGGCCGTTCTTTCAAACGACCTTTAAAAAGTTAGAATGCTTTATTTATCTTTCAAACTTACCGTAATCTTTTGGAATAATAAAAGTTTCAGGCTTGACTGTTTTTGACTCAATCTTTTGTGCTTTTAAGGTAGAAACAACAGCCCCTGTAGAAAGAATGTACTCCGTGCTTAACATAGGAAAATGATTTTCCATGCCTTCAATCTCCAAATAAAACAGTGCTTGATTCTCTTTTCTGTTTAAGGTTTCTAGCATCGGGATAAAGAATTTATAATCTCCTTTGGTAATCCAATAAACAATACTCCTGTCTTGCACTTTATTCACAACAATTACTTCAAAACATTTTTTTCCTAAAACATCTTTCGTTTTCCCAGTGTTTTTAATGTCAACATCCAATGATGAAGCTGGTCTTCTGTTTGGAGTTTCAAACCATAGCTTCCTTTCAGGACTGAGAGCAAATGTCTTTTTAGCGGCTAAATCCATTAGTTGAATCCCATCAATTGTTCCATCTTCACCAACTTCTTCAATCCTAATATCGTTGCCTTTAACAAAGTACTTATAGGTAACGTGAATTTTCCCAACGTTTTTCTCAAATACTATTTCCCCTTCAAATTGAGCTAAAGATGCAGATGCTATAATAATAGTAGCAAATATAGAAAGGCCAATTTTTCGTAAATTATTTTTCATTCCTGTAATTTTCTTTTTAAGTTCGACTAAGATATAAAATTTTATATGATATCTAATAATTAATTAGCCATAACCAAGTATCATACCAAAAGAACACAATGGAAGAAAAGCATGTTTTAGGAAAAAAGGGAGAAACAATAGCAAAAGACTATTTACTTGAAAAGAGCTACACAATATTAGAAAAAAACTGGAGATACTTAAAAGCTGAGGTTGACCTCATTGTACAAAATGATGACTTTATTGTTTTTGTGGAAGTTAAAACAAGGAGCTCTAACAATTATGGAGATCCCGAAAGTTTTGTTTCGGATAAGCAGCAAAAATTGATTATTAATGCCGCCAATCACTATATCATAAAAAATAACATTGAGAGGGAAGCTCGATTTGATGTTATATCAATTATTATAAGCAATAAGACGGAGTGCATTAAGCACATAGAAGATGCTTTTTCTCCAACATTATAATTTTTTAGGTTAATCTTTCCGATATTTGCGCTCTAGAGCAGAAAACACCATGGGAAACAAGAGAGTAAAAAACCACTCGAACAAATCAAAATCTAGTTCAAATAAACCGGAAACGAGTAAGGAGGTTATTGACAACATTCGGTTAAATAAATACATTGCAAACGCTGGTGTATGTTCTAGACGTGAAGCAGATAAGTTGATTGAAAAAGGAGACGTAACAGTAAACGGAAACATTGTTACTGAAATGGGGCATAAAGTTAATGACTCAGATGATGTACGATATCTTGGGAAAAGATTGAAAAAGGAGCGCTTTAAATACATCCTACTAAATAAGCCAAAAAATTATCTCACCACTGTTTCAGATACACATGATCGCCAAACGGTTATGGAGTTAATAGAAGGAGCCTGCTCAGAAAGAGTTTATCCGGTTGGGCGATTAGACAGAAACACTACGGGATTATTGTTGTTTACAAACGATGGAGAACTAACTAAAAGGCTTACTCACCCTAGTTATGAGGTAAAAAAAATATACGAAGCTGTTTTGGACAAACCTCTTGAAGAAGCTCATTTGGAAAAGCTAACCGAAGGGATTGAACTAGAAGACGGAATAAGTGTTTTTGACAGTGCAGAATATAATGGAGCTCCTGGTCAAAAAACCATCGTGATGGTATCAATTCATTCTGGCAAAAACAGAATTGTAAGGCGAATGTTCGAAGAATTAAATTATGAGGTAATAAAACTTGACAGAATTGAGTTTGCAGGTCTAAAGAAAGGGAAAGTTACTCGAGGTAAATGGAGAATATTAGACAAAAAAGAAGTTGGGTTCCTAAAAACGTCTAAATAATATCTAAAGATACAATTTCTGCCGCAGCCTGTTCTGCACTTCTTTTTGATAGGTCGGTTGACTGCCCCTTTAACTCGCCGTTAATGAACGCTCCCATAGTAAACTTAATAGACCCTTTTACCGTTTCTTCCTTAATGATTTTAAATTCCAGGGTTAATTTATTTTTCTGGCAATAGATTAATAATTGACTTTTATAATCGATATTAATTGCTTCCAAGTTCCCCAAATCAACATAGCGCTCAAGAATATTTTTAACAAACACTTCCTTGGCCTTTTTATATCCCTTGTCTAAGTAGATGGCCCCAAATAGCGCTTCAAATACATTCCCTAACAAGGATTTGTACGGGAAGTTACCTTTTAGATACATTACGAAAGGCTCGAGTCCAATTTTTTTCCCTAATGAATTTAGATTTTTTCTGCTTACGATTTTTGATCGCATTTGAGTAAGATAGCCTTCGTCCTCATTAGGGAATTTTTCAAATAGATATTCAGAAACAATGGTTGAAATAACAGAGTCGCCTAAAAACTCAAGTCTTTCATTGCTTAATTTTAAGCCACTGGTATTTTTTTTTGCTACAGACTTATGGCTAAATGCCTGAGTATATAATACCATGTTTTTAGGTTTAAACCCAAAACTTTGGCGAATAAACAACTGTAAATCAGAATTTTTAACGTGTGATTTTCGGAGGAAGAACAAACTGAACAAGACTATTTAGTCAACGTATTTTTTCACAATCACAGATGTATTGTGGCCTCCAAATCCAAACGTATTGCTTAAGGCAACATTAACTATTCTCTTTTCTGCCTTGTGAAAGGTAAAATTCAAGTTGTAGTCAATATTTTCGTCTTCGTGCTCAAAGTTAATTGTTGGCGGAACAATATCTTCTTGAACTGCTTTTACACAAGCAATTGCCTCAATCGCTCCTGCTGCTCCTAATAAGTGACCCGTCATTGATTTGGTTGAGCTAATATTAAGCTTGTAAGCATGTTCTCCGAACACTTCCTTAATTGCTTTTGTTTCAGCAACATCTCCAAGTGGGGTTGATGTTCCATGCACATTAACATAATCAACAGCAGTGGGGTCCAGTCCAGCATCTTCTAAAGCGAGCCTCATTACACTTGAAGCTCCTATTCCATCCGGATGCGGAGCTGTTATATGATGTGCATCAGCAGTCATTCCACCCCCAACAACTTCAGCATATATTTTTGCACCTCTTGCTTTGGCGTGCTCTAATTCTTCAAAAATTAAAGCTCCAGCCCCTTCTCCCAAAACAAAACCATCGCGGGTTGCATCAAAGGGTCTTGAAGCTGTCTCTGGGGAGTCATTTCTTTTAGAAAGTGCTTGCAGCGCATTAAAACCTCCAATACCCGCAATGTTAACTGCAGCTTCAGAACCTCCAGTTACCATCACATCAACCTTGCCTAATTGTATGTGCATTAAGCAATCAATCATAGCATTTGTAGCTGACGCACAAGCTGACACAGTAACATAGTTTGGCCCTCTAAGGCCATACTTAATAGAGATGTGCCCTGCAGCAATATCTACAATCATTTTAGGGATAAAGAAAGGATTGAACTTAGGGGTTCCATCTCCATCTTTAAAATTGAAGCACTCTTCTTGGAAAGTTTTTAAACCTCCAATACCTGAACCCCAAATAACTCCAACTCTGTCTAAATTTACTTTTTCAAGATTTAGTCCAGAATCTTCCATGGCCTCAGTTGCAGTAGCAATGGCATATTGAGAAAAGGGGTCTAGTTTCCTAGCCTCTTTTCTATGCATAATAGTTTCAATATCAAACCCTTTAATTTCACAAGCAAATTGTGTTTTAAAATTAGAAGCGTCAAATTGCTGAATCGGCGCAGCACCGCTTACTCCATTAATAAGATTGTTCCAAAACTCATCTAGAGTATTGCCAATCGGAGTCAATGCTCCCATTCCTGTTACAACAACGCGCTTCTTTTCCATAATAGCTTATAGAAGTTAAAAAAGAAATATAAAGTTATTTGTTAGCTCCAATATAAGAGATAGCATCACCTACAGTAGCGATCTTTTCTGCTTGATCGTCTGGAATAGCAATATTGAATTCTTTTTCGAATTCCATAATCAATTCTACAGTGTCTAAAGAATCTGCTCCTAGATCGTTTGTAAAACTTGCTTCTGAAGTTACTTCTCCTTCATCTACACCCAATTTATCAACGATAATTGAGATAACTCTTGATTTAATATCTGACATGATTTTTGTTTTTATAATTTAATATGTTGTTGCAAATAAAATACATTTCGTTAATCCAACAAAATTCTTTTCACTAAAGTTACTACGAATAAGTTTTTAAAAACTTATTCGTAGTAAGTAACCACTTCTGATAAATCTTTTCTTTTTAAATCAGGAACAAAAGCATTTTTATCTGGATAACCCACTGGTAGCAACAAGTAAGGGCGTTCATTTGCAGGCCTATTTAAGACGTTTATTAGGAAATTCATTGGGCTTGGAGTGTGTGTTAAAGTGACTAATCCAGCGTTGTGAATTGCAGCAATTAAAAACCCAGAAGCGATCCCGACACTTTCATTTACGTAGTAATTGTTTAATTTATCCCCGTTTTGGTCAAAATCATACGCTTTTTTCATAACAATTATTACCCAAGGCGCAATATCTATAAATTCTTTCACCCAAGTTGTCCCTAAAGGCTCCAAATCTCTAATCCAAGAATCACTCATCCTTCCTGCGTAACTAATTTTTTCTTCATTTTCAGCCAATGCTCTTATTCTACTTTTTAGTTCTGCATTTGAAATAACACAAAAAGACCAAGGTTGTTTGTGCGCTCCTGATGGCGCAGAAGAGGCTGTTAAGATAATGTTTTCTATTATTTTCTTGCTTACTGGGCTATTCGAAAACTGTCGGATACTTCTTCTTTTTTCCATTAAATGGCAAAAAGACAAACTTTTTTCCACCGATTGATCCTCCGTTAAACCAATGGGAACATATTTAATAAAAGGATATTTGCTATCGCTCATCTTTGGGTAGGTTGTGTTTTGTTTAAAAATATAAAAAGAAATCCAGCGGCCGTCTATTATTTGCGGGTTTTTATATAAAACCTATTGCGAAAATTGAGTTTTCAAGTTGGGAATTGTATGGAAAGATATTAATAGCGGAAGTCGCAGATAAAGCGATTCGTAAAACATACGCCATTATTACAAAGGGAAAATAACTTTTGTAAGGGGAAAAATATCTGCTTTTTCTCACTTTTTTATATGTTTTGGATTTATCTTTGCGCTGAACCACTAAACACGTGAAATGAACATAGCTTTATTTGCCTCTGGAACAGGAAGTAATGTTTGCAACATTATTCAGTATTTTAAGGCAAACGACATAATCAATGTAGTGGCAGTGCTTTCCAATAAGGAAACCGCAGGAGCTTTAGATCATGCGAAAAATGAAAACATTCCCACTTTAATTTTTAGTAAGCAAGAATTTATATCATCTGTTAAAGTCGAAGAATTTTTAGCAGAGAACAAGGTTCAATTATTGGTCTTGGCTGGGTTCTTATTAAAAGTTCCTGAAAGTTTAATTGACTTATTTCCGAATAAAATAATTAATGTACATCCTGCTTTATTACCAAAGTATGGAGGAAAAGGAATGTATGGAATGCATGTGCATAATGCTGTAATTACAGATAAAGAAAAAGAGTCAGGTATTACAATTCACTTGGTAAATGAAAAGTATGACGATGGAGCTGTAATTGCCCAGTTTGATTGCTCATTATCGGAAAGTGATTCTGCAAAAGAGTTGTCAGAAAAAATAAGTGATTTGGAAAAAGCATATTTCCCGAAAACAATCGAAGAATACATCTTAAAAATCAAATAAATATGTTCGCATCAATTTTTTTTGGATTTGACTTAAGAGAAGTCGGAGTAGCATCCATGGTATTATTTGCAGTTATTGATATAATAGGCTCTATGCCTATTATTATTAAAATTAAGCAAACTGCTGGGTCTATTCATCCCCTCAGAGCAACAGCAGTTTCAACCTTAATAATGATTGGCTTCCTTTTTTTAGGAGAATCTATTTTAGGTGTTATTGGGGTTGGAATTAACGAGTTTGCTGTAGCAGGTTCGTTTGTTCTGTTTTTTATGGCCTTAGAGATGGTTTTAGGAATAGAGATATTTAAAAACAAACAGGACAGTTCTTCGTCACGAACTGCCTCCGTCGTGCCTTTAGCATTTCCAGTAATTGCTGGAGCAGGCACAATGACGTCTATTATTTCTCTGAGAGCAGAGTTTGCGCAGGTTAATATTCTAGCCGCCATTGTTTTAAACCTCATAGTCGTTTTTGTGGTTTTAAAGCTTACAACTAGGATTGAAAAATTCTTAGGAAAAGGCGGAATGGCTGTGGTGGAAAAAGTTTTCGGAATAATACTTCTTGCCATTGCTATAAAGCTGTTTACAACGAATGGAAAAGAGTTATTTTAACAAAATTTTATAGTAAATTGAAATAAACTTGTTTAACTTTACACCACTTTCATTAAACAAGCTAAACGTATCTATAATGAGATTTTTACTTTTAACAATAATTTTTTCAGCCCAACTCATGTCGGGGCAAGATAAATTTACTGTATCTGGCACTATAAAAGATTCAACAGACGGGGAAGATTTAATTGGGGTTTATGTAACAGTAGCAAATTTAAATGGTGTAGGAGCTGTAACAAACAGTTATGGGTTTTATTCCATTACCCTTCCAAAGGATGAATACACGATTTCCTTTAGCTATGTTGGGTACAATACTGTTGACAAAAAAATTGACCTTGATAAAAACATAGTGATGAGTTTAGAGCTCGCCAATAGCTCGGAGGTAATGAAAGCACTTGATATTACAGCTGAAAAAGAAGACGAAAACGTAACGAACACAAATGGAAGTACAGTTCGACTAAAGCCAAAAGACATTGAAACTATTCCTGTGCTTTTTGGAGAAAAAGATGTTTTGAAAACCGTCACTTTATTGCCGGGAGTTCAAAGTGCCGGTGAGGGGAGTTCTGGGTTTAATGTTAGAGGCGGTGCTTCAGATCAAAACTTAATTCTATTGGACGAAGCTCCGGTTTATAATGCTTCACATTTATTGGGTTTCTTTTCGGTGTTTAATTCTGACGCATTGAAAGACATAAACCTAATGAAAGGAGGAATTCCTGCAGAATACGGAGGAAGGTTGTCTTCGGTAATGGATATAAAAATGAAAGAAGGGAATAGCAAAAAATTTAGCACTTCTGGTGGGATAGGCTTAATTTCATCGAGACTATTAATAGAAGCCCCAATAGTTAAGGACAAAGGATCCTTTTTTGTCTCGGGAAGAAGAACTTATGCTGATACTTTCTTAAAGCTTTCTAAGGATTCCTCTAGAAGAGAGTCAACACTTTATTTTTACGATATCAACGCAAAAGCAAACTATTCTTTTGGAGAAAAAGATAGAGTTTTTCTTTCGGGTTACTTCGGGCAAGATAAATTTGGATTCGGAGAATCTTTTGGATTCGAATGGGGAAATACAACTGGAACTTTGCGATGGAATCATATTTACTCCAACAAGCTGTTTTCTAATACCTCTATTATTTATAGTAATTATGATTATAAAATCACCATAGGTGGGCCAGGTTTTGAAATAGCCTCAGTAATAAAAGACTGGACATTTAAACAAGACTACCAATGGTTTGCAAACGACAAGCACAATGTAAAATTTGGATTCAATATACTCACACACAAAATTTCTCCCGGAGGCATAAATAGTATTGTTCCTGATGGGGTAATTGCTGATTTGAATGTTCAAGATAAAAGGTCTGTTGAAGGTGCCGCTTATCTTTTGGATGAATGGAAAATATCAAATAGACTATCCGCTAACTATGGCTTAAGATATTCCTCTTTTTATGCCATTGGAGAGCAAGACGTTTATAGTTATAATGAAAATGGTGAAATTGAAGACACCACATACTATGGTAAAAATGAAATTTTTCAAAAATACCATGGCTTAGAGCCTCGAATAGCTGTTACCTGCATGGTGGATGAATATAGCTCTATGAAGGCGTCTTATTCCAGAGGGTACCAGTACCTTCACTTGCTCTCTAATTCAACTACTTCTAGCCCTACCGATATCTGGATGCCAAGTAGTAACAATATTAAACCCCAGCTTTCTGACCAATTTACAGTTGGATATTTTAGAAACTTTAAAGACAATACGTACGAATTTTCTGTTGAATCTTATTACAAGCCTATGAATAATTTGATAGATTACAGAACAGGAGCAGAGGTTTTGTTAAACGAATTCGTAGAGGGTCAGCTTGCCTATGGAGTTGGAAGAGCCTATGGAGCAGAGATATTAATTCGAAAAAATAAAGGAAAGCTTACGGGTTGGCTCGGCTATACATTGGCGCGTACAGAAAAGAAATTTGAAGATATTAATTCTGCCAATTGGTTTCCTGCAAGACAAGACAGGATTCACGACATTTCAATAGTTGCAATGTATTCATTTTCTGAAAAAGTAAAGGCATCCGCAAGCTGGGTATATTATACTGGCAACGCAGTTACTTTCCCCAGTGGAAAGTACGAAGTAGATGGTATTGTCGCCAACTATTACACAGAAAGAAATGGATATAGGATGCCAGATTATCATAGACTTGATATAGGGGTTACATTATACAACGATAAGTTTAAAACAGCTATTGACCCAGAAACACAAAAAGAAATAAAGGTTAAAAAGAAATGGGAGTCCAACTGGAACTTTTCTGTTTATAATGCTTATGCAAGAGAAAATGCTTATCAAATCTCATTTCAAGAAAGTGAAACAAACCCAGGACAAACGGATGCTGTGCAACTAGCTCTTTTCAAAATAATACCGTCAATTGCTTACAACTTTAAATTTTAACTATGAAAGCGCTATACACATATATAATTGCATTGTGGTTATTGATGTTCAATACTTCGTGTGAAAAAGTAATACTTATTGATTTGAATGAAGCGGACCAAAAGATCGTTGTTGATGCTATCGTTTCAAATGATTCTATTCAAAACTATGTTATTCTTTCAAAATCAGGAGGGTTTTACCAAAGCAATGATTTCGAAGCAGTAACTGGAGCAAACGTAACTATTACCGATGATAATGGCGCATCATTTGTTATGTCAGAAACTGCAAATGGATATTATACAAACCCGACACTAATTGGACAATTAAAAACAACATATAATCTTGAAGTCATTGCAGAAAATCAAACTATAACAGGAAGTACATACCTCCCTGACACTACTCATTTAGATTCTTTGTCTTATTTCTGGAATTCCAGTGGTTTTGGAGATCCTGCATGGTTTGTATTAATGCATTGGTCAGACGAAGGAGCTGAAGAAAACTTCTACAGGTTTAAGCCTATAATAAATGGGTATAAAGAAAAGCAGATTATCTTATTAGACGATTTACTTATAAATGGAATTGAAACTCAATACCCATTATTTGATGTTGAAGTAAAAGACTATGACGTCCTAGAAGTAGAGTTTATTGAAATTGACAAAGGAACATACAAATACTTAAAAGTCTTAAGCGAAATCGCAAGTGGCGTGAATGGAACGTCTGCTGCACCCGGGAACCCCCTTAGTAATCTGACCGGTAATTCATTAGGTTTTTTTGGAGGATATGCAATATCAAAGGGGTCTATTGTAATAGAACCTTAACAAACTGTAAGCTATAAGATATATTATTCCTATATTGCGATAAAGAATCTAATGGATTTTGAATATAAAAATATAGAAATCGCTTCTTCGGCTAAAACTCCACATATTATTTTAAATAAGGATACTGGGGAAATTCGTATTGAGGGAAAATCATTTCCAGAAAATTCTGTGGCATTCTATTATCACTTTACCAGATGGCTCGCTGAATACTCATTAAATCCTGCTCCAAAGACTGACGTACATTTGGGATTACTTTATGTAAATAGTAGTTCTGTTTCTGTAATAACAGGGTTGATGAAATTATTGGACAGCATGATAAGCATGAAAACAGTGATTCAAATAAAATGGTCTTTCGAAGTAGGGGACGATGACATGCAAGACCTGGGCTTGTATTACCAAGATTTACTTCGCTGCCCTGTTCAGGTTATAGAGGTTACAAAATTTGATTTTTAGACCTAAAAAAACGGCATGAAACCCGCTAAGCCAATTTCCTGGAAGACCAAACTTCACGAAGTTATTTTCGAAGCTGATACGCGGGCTGGAAAATTATTTGACGTCGTTTTATTAATTCTCATTCTTGGAAGTGTTGCCATTGTAATGATGGAAAGCGTAGATTCTATAAAAGAAGAGCATGGTCAGATATTAAATCTAATAGAATGGGTATTAACGATACTTTTCTCCATTGAATATGGCATCCGAATCATTGCAATAAAAAAGCCACTTAAGTACATTTTTAGCTTTTATGGACTAATTGATTTACTATCGATTTTACCAACGTATATTGGATTATTTATTACAGGTACGTCATCGATGGCAGCAATAAGATCTATACGTTTACTCAGAGTGTTTAGAATACTAAAACTAGCTAGGTATCTTAAAGAAGCCGCTGCATTCAAAAGTATATTAATAGCAATGCGCCCAAAAATAATTGTTTTTTTAGTCGCAATTTTCTCAATTGTTACGATAATGGGAACGATTATTTACATGATTGAAGACTACGATGATGGATTTACAAGCATTCCAAGGTGTATTTATTGGGCTGTTGTTACGCTAACAACCGTAGGATATGGAGATATAGCGCCTCAAACTATTTTAGGCCAAGTCTTTGCCTCTTTAATTATGGTTATGGGTTATTCTATTATTGTTGTTCCTACGGTATTTGTTGTTACCTCTAGCATGCTGTCTTCTCAAGAAAACAAGTTAAATACCCAGTCTTGCCCATCCTGCTCACAAGAAGGTCACGATAATGATGCAGAGTTTTGTAAGTTTTGTGGGGATAATTTAGGGTAAGGTCTAACCTCAATTCCCTCCCCCTTCAGAAAATAAATGAAAGAACCCTTTTAAAAAAATTGGCTCAATTCCCGTTAACCTTATAGTATATACCGTACACAAATAATAATAAACTCCATCAGGAACCATCTTTCCTGACTTCATGTGCGTACCGTCCCAGTTAACGTCTGGGTTAGCTGTTTCGAATATAATTTGCCCCCATCTATTGTAAATTTGAATGTTGACGCTTTCTACATAGCTGTAAGGGACCAATGCTGAAAATAAGTCATTAATTCCATCTCCATTTGGGGAGAAAACATTTGGCAACCAATAAGAAGGACAATTATCAAAGCAAACAAAATTGCTTGAGTCGCTTTCATTTCCATATTGCATTGAGTCAACAGCTGTAATGGCATAGCATCCAGCAATAGATCCATTATCATTATGGGTAAAGGCTGTGTCCCCGGTGTTGTCAAAAGTTCCAATCAGCGTCATTTCATTGCCTTCTATTGAAGTATAATAAAGGTTATAACTCATTACATCATCGGCACATAAATTATTCGGGTTTGTCCAAGTCAAAGTATTTTCACCAATATTACAATTGCCATGTATTGATAAAGTAGGTGGACAAGGAGCAGTCAGATCTATAGGCGAGTCACAGGCAACTTGAGAAAGGTTGAATATTGGGCTAACAATACTTGAAGAGGTATAATATCCCTGGCTTTGCACATAATAACAATATTGTGAACCGTTTACCAACCCTGTATCTGCAAAGCTTTGCGCGGTAGTTGTTCCTATCAAATAAAATGGACCACTAAAATTATTCGCCCTATATATAGCGTAGTTTGTATTTATCCAAGGGACATCTTCATTCCAGGAAATCGTAATTTGATTGTCGCTCGGAATTGTGCTTATAAAAACGGACCCCGCATTATTTGAGGTGCCAACCAATAAACTGGTTCCTGAGCTGTCGTAAAATAACTCTACTCGATAATAATTTGCCTGAGTATTTGTATTAATATTAAAATGTGTAAATGCTGTATCTGAGTTATATAGACTGATGGTCGCAGCGGTTTGTCCAATCAAAGAATTGACATTGTTTACGCTCAGTCCATGGTATATTTTGTAAAGATAAGGTCCCGGATATTGTATTGTATCCATTTCTATAGGTTTAGACCACATAACAGAGTCTATACCGGCAGACACAGCTGTTTGTAAAACAGAAACATGTGTTATTACAGGGACTTCCTTTTTTAAACGAGCACATGAGGTATCCGAAGGGCAACTTTCTACTTGACCAATTTCATAAAAAGCACGAACTACATAACAATAGCTAAGCCCTAATGTAAGTCCTTCATTGTCGACAAAAGAAGTATTATTGACGCCAAAGATCTGCCCGATTTGCATAAATCCATTTGCATTTAAATTAGGATCAGAGCAACAATCCGTTGGCAAGTTCAAAGACTGGCTAGTAGATCTGTATATTCTATAACCTTCAGTATTATTGCACTCTGAGGGGTCCCAAGTCACGGAAACATTATTCCCAACAGGGTTGGCAGAAACGCCTGTAACTTGCGGTGGAATGATTGTTATTTGCGTTGCTGCATTGTCAGCAAACTGGGGGGTTCCATTATCTTCAACAGAAAATAAAATTTGATAAGAGTTCTCTTTAATATTATCACATGATGTGTTCCATGAAAAAATACTTGACACCATTCCAGCACCGGTTGCATCATCAAAAACAGCTGGGTTACTATTTAGTGATAACGCTAATCCAGAAGCCGTAAGGGTAAGTACGTTTGTGTTTACATCCGTTGCAGATACAGTAAACTGAATTGGAGCTCCAGCAACAACACAAACATCAGGAATAGGACCTAAAACAGGACTATCATTAGAGCAGTTAGAAATAATTGTGAGTTGAACATCTCTTATCACATAACCCACTATTGCTCCGTTTCTCCATTCTGTAACTTTAATCGTATAATTAAACTCTCCTGCCATGTTTGGGCTATCCCAGCACATTGTTCCTGTAATAGGGTCTATAGTAAATGTATTTGTTCCGCCATTAACCAAATGCGGGAATTGATACATAGTAGGAACGGGTAATTGAGTGCAATTTTCACCAAACGGTGCTACTAGTGCGTAAGAAAGACTATCGTCATCAATATCAACAGCTAAATTATTGTAACAATACTGTTGACCTACACAGGCTTGTGCAGGACAAGGGCAATCATTAAATACAACAGAATTATTTGCCCCATTATTTCCAGCAAATGGATCAATAATTAATTTTGATTGAATAGAAAAAACAACATCATCCGAATTTCCGGCTCCTCCGGTAGATATATTAATTATCCCTCCATTCCTGTTGGGGTCTTCCATACAAATTATATACGAACCTGGAGAAGAGTAGGTGTGCTGTCCTATGTAGGTACTCTTCTTGTGGTCTAATGGCAACAAAGTTTCACTTGTCCTTGGGATAGTGTCTCCTTCTCCATCACCAAACTCTATAAATAATTCGTCTCTATTTGCTTGAGCATCATCTCCAACGTCCGTGCAAGTTGTTATAGTAAACTCATAAGTAAGTCCTGAAATATGTCTATACGTAATTTCACCACCACGATTATGTGTAGCAAATGCCAAAACTGGAAGTAATCCAATTATTATAAGTAATAGATATTTATTAAGCTTTTGCATTTTTTATCTCTAAAGAAAAGAGAGTGTATTTAAAACACTAAATTACTGAATTTGTTGCTTGTGTAGGCCAATAATTAAGGCATTGTTCTAGATTGACGGATAATTCGGACAATTTGTTGCGGGAACGGTAGAAGGATTTTAATATTCCACTATTTAAGAGTCGATAATATTGACTAATTTCGGCAAACAAAACAAATATATCATGATTTCAGTTCGTTCTATTTCCAAAAAAGAAAATACGAGTAAAATATATGTCGTATCAAACCTTAGTCAGTTAAGTTCATCAGAATTGAATAATGACGAACTTAATTATTTAAAAGGGACTTTAAAAGATGATTTTGAGTGGAAATTAATCAACCGTTTAACACAGCAAATATATGTTGTAAAAGTTAGCGATAAGCCGACAACCCAATCACAGGAAAAAACCAGAAAGGCTGGGGCTAATATTACTAAATCCTTAAATGAATTTAAGCAAAAGGAAGTTGCTGTTTATGACAAGACAAAGGGGGAGGTGTTTCTTTTGCCAATCTCTGAAGGAATAGCGTTAGCTAATTATCAGTTCTTAAAATATTTTAAAGATGCTAAGAAAAAAACAAACACTTTAGAATCTATTTATACGCAATCAACTTCTATTTCCAAAACGCAATTATTGGAGCTAAACGCAATTATTGAAGCAACTTTTTGGGCTCGAGATTTAGTAAACGAACCTGTTTCGTTTCTGAACGCTGAAGAGTTGTCAAATCAGATAGAAGAGATGGGCAAAAAAGGAAACTTTAAAGTCGATGTTCTGGATCAAATAAAGCTCGAAACCTTAAAAATGGGAGGCTTGCTAGCTGTCAACAAAGGGAGTCTTGATCCAGCAACATTTACAACGATGGAATGGAAACCTAAAAACGCTAAAAACAAAAACCCAATTGTTTTAGTTGGTAAAGGTGTAGTTTACGATACTGGAGGATTAAGCTTGAAACCTACTGCAAATAGTATGGATATTATGAAATGCGATATGGGTGGAGCAGCTGCAGTTTCTTGTGCTATTTACGCTATTGCAAAGGCAAAACTTCCTATTCATATTGTAGGGTTAATTCCTGCAACAGATAACCGTCCAGGAGGAAACGCTTATGCACCAGGAGACGTTGTAACCATGTTTGATGGGACCACTGTTGAGGTTTTAAATACTGACGCTGAAGGAAGAATGATTTTAGCAGATGCATTGGCTTATGCTAAAAAATATAAACCAGAGTTAGTTATTGACGCGGCAACACTTACTGGTTCAGCGGTGCAAGCAATAGGATCTTATGGTTCAGTAGTTATGGGGACGGCCTCAGATAAAACATTTAACAAACTAAAAGAGTCAGGAGAGAAGACTTATGAAAGAACGGTTCGATTCCCATTTTGGGATGAATACGCAGAAGAAATAAAATCACCTATTGCTGATTTAAAAAATTTAGGTGGTGCAAGTGCAGGAGCAATCACAGCTGGAAAATTTTTAGAACACTTTACGGATTATCCATGGATTCATATTGATATAGCTGGTCCAGCATGGGCTAATAATGATTCAGGGTACTTGCCCAAAGGAGGAACAGGAACTGGCGTGAGGTTATTTTTCGATTTTGCAAAAAATTATTAAACGAAAGAAAGAGTTGTTATGTCAAAAGAAAACATAAAAGTGGGAATTACTATTGGAGATTTCAATGGTATTGGAATGGAAGTGATTATAAAAACCTTTTTGGATAGACGAATCCTTGAAAACATTACACCAATTGTTTATGGTTCAGACCAAATCGCTTCTTTTTACAGAAAAGAACTGGAGATAAATGATTTTAGCTTTAATATAATATCTAAAGCTGCAGATGCTCAAGACAATAAAGCAAACTTGATTCACTTATGGGAAGAAGAGATTACTGTCGAAATGGGAAAATCCACCGAAACAGCAGGGATGTATGCTTTTAAGTCTCTTGAGGCCGCAACAGAAGACTTGGCTGCTGGAAAGATAGATGTACTTGTGACTGCTCCTATCAATAAAAAAAATATCCAAAGCGACAAGTTTAACTTTCCTGGTCATACCGAGTATCTAACAAAATATTCAAATGCTGACGACTCTTTAATGCTAATGGTATTAAATGATTTAAGGGTTGGAACCATCACAAATCATATCCCATTAAAGGATGTATCAGGGATGTTAACGCAAGACCTTATTTGTAGCAAAATTTCAATACTACAGTCCTCTCTTCAAAAAGATTTTGGCATTAAAAAACCAAAAATTGCTGTCCTCGGGCTAAATCCGCATGCTGGGGAAGAGGGATTGTTAGGGACCGAAGAAAAAGAAGTTATATTTCCAGCAATAGAAGCAATGCAAGAAAAGGGAGTGGTTGTTTATGGACCTTACCCATCTGACGGGTTTTTCGGGTCTTCCAATTTTAAAAATTTCGATGGAATTCTTGCAATTTACCATGATCAGGGATTAACTCCTTTTAAGACGTTAGTTGCGGGTGCGGGGGTAAATTTTACTGCAGGCCTTCCAATTGTTAGAACTTCCCCAGACCATGGAACAGCCTATGATATTGCAGGAAAAGGAATTGCATCTGAGGAATCTTTTCGAAACGCAGTTTTTGCAGCTGTAGACATCTATACCAACCGTAAGAATTATCAAGAGATAAATGCTAACCCATTAATGGCTCAGAAGAGAAGGTAATTACTTTCCTCCCCCTTTTTTCCCTGGTTTAATAACTGGATTTGTTGTCTTTTCGGGCTCCCCCTTTTTCGCTTCAGCATCAGCTTTTGCTTTTGCATCAGCATCAGCTTTTATTTTTGCAGCGGCAGCAGTTTTTGCTTTTGCAAAAGCATCGGCTTTTATTTTTGCATCGGCATCAGCTTTTGCTTTTGCAGCTTCTTCAGCTTCATTTCCCCCACTACCACCACTTTTATCTTCACATGGGCTCGCTGGTCGATTGTTTCCATTTCCAAAAGTAGGAATGGAGTTAGAGCTCACACAAATTTCCCAATGCCCCATTGAGCCGGGATGAGAAGAACTCACGTCCACAGTTAACCCTCCTTGAAACAAATAGTATTGCCCGTTCTGAACGGAATACGGTTGTCCATTAACAATTGCATTTCCACCTCCGGCAATTGGCTTAAAATAAACTGACGTTGCCGGGCCAGAATAACTAAAGTTACTTGTTAAATCCTCTCGATTATATGTTCCAGAAGGAGTTGTCAAACAAAATTCCCACTCTGCATTTCCAGGATTAAATCGAGGGCCACAAGGAGTAAGTTCTTCAACAACGGGCGCTTCATAGGTTATAGTGTATGATATAGTTTCGTTACTACAATCATTTTCGATAGCTATAACCACAGGATTATTTCCTTCTTCAAGAGTCATGTTTGAGCAACTAATCATTCCGCTGTTCGGATCGAATGTAAACGGAATTGACCCTCCATTAAGTGTTGCTGTTATATTGGAACTAGCAGGAACATTAACAGCGTTTACATTGATCATATAATCTGCTGTTGTACTTATTGCGCTAGTGCTATTTGGTAGAACTAAACTGTAGGTAACAGGGCTACAGGGTGCAGTATACACCACGGTTAATGTTTTAGATGCTCCGTCACACTCGTTAGCAACAACAACAATCGTGTTACTGCCTTCATTTAAGGCTAGAGAAGCAGTAAGAATTTCGCTGTTTAGGTTAAAGTTCGAAGAAGTAGTAACGCCATTTAATGTAACTGAAACATTGTTTCCGTTGGTGACATTGGAAATATTTCCTGTTAAATTATAAGTCGCTGTGGAACTTGTCAACCCGGAAGACAAGTTAATTATCGGGTTCTCACATCGCGGAGGACCACCGGGCAGCGTTTCGGTAGTGTCAAATGGAATCGTATGAACCGTATAATTAACAACGGTTGTTTGTGTTGCGCCATCACATTCATTTGCGTTTACAACGATAGTATTGTCTCCTTCATTAAGCGTTAGTAATGCTGACAAACTTCCGCTATTAAGGCTTGAAGAAACACCAACACCATTTAATGTAATGTTTACATTACTAGCTGACAATATGTTTGATACGGCAGCTGTAAAGTCATATTGTGGGCTATTACTCATAGGCGGCGATGAAATAGTAATTAATGGATTAAGACAAGGTGCTTCGATTGGTGTTGTATAAATAATAGTATGCTCCGACAGGGCACTTCCACAAGCGTTGCTTGCCGATATCCCTATTAAGTTGTTTCCCTCTATCAGCGTTAGTGTTACAGAGACTTTACCAGTTCCAGCATCATATGTAAATGGAATAGCTGAACCATTATGACTCACAACAATCAGATTGGAATTTGTAATATTACCAACTGTAGCAAAAAAGGAAGTATGCCCACTATCGCTTACTGTTGGCTCAGCAAAATTAACTGTAGGATCGATACAAGGCTCTGACTTTGTAATCGTTTGTGTTTTTGAATCTGTTCCAACGGTATTTGTTCCTGAAATTATTAAAGAATTTAATCCGTTAATAAGATCCGCATTATAACTAAACACTTTACTTGTGCTGTTGTAACTGAAGTTTGTTGTCAACGTTCCGTTAAAAATTGCAGAAATATCATTTGCTCCAGCAACATTCAATACTGTTGCAGTAATTGTCTCAGTTGAATTAGTAGAAGAAAATGGATTTGAATTTGGGGAAGTTATTGCAACTACTGGAGGGGGTAACTGATTTTGAATACCTTCGTAAGTGATTATAGTTTCAGATGTTGTATTTCCGCATTCGTTTGTAGCAGAGATAGAAATTGTGTTGCTCCCTTCAATTAGTGAAATTGCTCCAGAAATGTTTCCTGAAAGCGCATTGTACGAAAACGAAATAGTCGCTCCATTCAATTTCACTAAAATCATATTTTGGTTAGACACATTTCCAGCGTTTGCAGTAAATGATGTATTTCCTGTTCTTCCAATATATTCAAAAGGGCTTGCAGAAGGACTGATAAAACTAACCGTTGGTTCGTAACAAGGTAATTCTTCTTCATAAATAATGGCTGTCATTTGGGAAGTACTTCCACAGCTATTTGTTGCAATAACTTCGTAAGAATTAGCTCCTTCTGTTAAGTGGAGCATTGAAGTGAATTTTCCATTAGCTTGATTAAAGTTAAAACCAGGAGAAGATTGGCCATTTATATTAAACACTACTGATGTTGCATTTGTAATGTTATATTCCAAATATCCTTTGGAATTAGATGTTGCATGCGGATTATCGGTTGGCGCAATTTGTGTCAATGTTGGTTTCTCACAAGGCGGGGCAGCATAAATCACTGTTTGCGTTTTAGACGCAGTTCCAGCCACATTGGTTCCTGTAATTGACAACGTGTTTGCTCCTAATAGTAAGTTAGCCGAATAGCTAAATTCTGCCGTTGAGGGGTCATAAACAAAATTTAAAACTTCAACGCCATTGTATATAGCAGTTACATTATTCGCGTTATTTACATTTAAAATGTTAGCGGTTATTGCCTGAGTGGGGAAATTCACCATGTAAGGAGTTACACTAGGCTTTGTAATTGTTACAACTGGCGGGTTAATCTCTGAAGGCTTCGTATAAATTACTCTTGCTGCCTCAGTATCACTACCAACCGTGTTTGTTCCTTTAACCTCAAACACATTGCTTCCAATTACTAAATTGGCGTTAAAAGAAACCAGCTTTGTAATTGGACTAAAACTAAAGTTTGTAACCGCCGAGCCATTGTGTGTCACCGAAATTCCTGGCTTCCCGGGTACATTTAATACAGTTGCTTTAATATTGATATTGCTAATAGCAACTGTATGAGGAGAAATAGCAGGGTTTAAAAACGTCACGACTGGCAGCGGAAGTGTTTCCGGTTGCGCATAAATGATAGTTGTTGATTCAGAGTCATAACCCACAGCATTGGATGCTGATATTTGAATCACGTTTGCCCCTAATATTAAATTAGCCGGAAAAGAAACTTGTTTTGTTCCTAAGTTATACGCAAAGTTTGGTTGTATACTGCCATTTACATAAACCTTTATTTGGCCTTTAGAGGTTACGTTTTTAACTACCCCATTAATAGTAGCCAATGAGTTTGTAGTATTATAAGGGTTAAGAGCCGGAAAAGTAATGTCAACTATTGGCGGCAAGGAATTAGCGAGGGTATAAGTAATTGTGCATGTTTTTGTAACACTTCCTTGTGAGTTTGTTGCTGTAATTTGAATTGTGTTATTTCCTTCTTTTAATGTTAATCCTGAGCTAAAAACCTTACTGCTATTGTTATAGCTAAAATTAGCAGAGCTTATCCCATTAAACGAAAATGCAATTTGATTTGCGTTATCAATTTTTAAAATTGTAGATGTTAGTATAAATTGTGACGACTCAACTATAAAAGGACAATATGAAGGGTTCGTTATAGTAACAATTGGTGGCTGTATAGCTTGAACCGGGTTTTGAAGAAGAATAATTTTTGAATCTTGATCAGAACCATACGCATTTGATCCAATAATTTCGAATACGTTATTTCCTGGCTGAAGTATTACAGAGGCGTCAAAATGATTCGTATTACTGTTATAATTAAAGTTACTTAATTGAATCCCGTTTTGCTTGAAAATAACCTTATCTTTTGTTTCAACATAATAAATGTTGGCACTTATGGTCAGGGCGCTGTTCTGAACAGTTGTGTTATTTACAGAGGGATTGGTAATATTAACCAATGGCTTATTACCTGCTGGAGTATTTACTACTGGCGGAGGCGTTGCAGCAGTATAGTTGTTTACGCTACCACTATTGTTCACAGTATAGTTTTCATTTCCTGAACCGAATAAGTTCCATCTAAAATATAAAGCAGAATAATGGTATCTATCATTAAGTCCATTAGGCATTCCATTGAGTTTATTATCTGCCAAAGCATAGGTGATTTTATGCTCTATCCCCATTGAAAAGTGGTATGGAAACTGATATCCAATTCCAAAACCAAGCGAAGGCATAAAATCTGTCCCTCTTTCTTTTATTGTTGTTTCGTAAGAATTATCCAACATTTGGTCCAAATCATCTACGATTTCATTTGGGCTTTGTGAATTGTCAATTGAGGAGAAGTCATAATCTCCAAATATTCCATCTTCATAGTTTGCTTTTACCGAGTAATTGGTAAGGCCAACTCCGCCAAAACCATACAGTAGAATTCCGGTTCTTTCTCGTAACCTATTTAATGTAAGAACCCCTTCAAGAGTGTGCTCGTTCAGGGTTAGTCTGTAATTTTGGTAGCCTAAAAATGAAGCAGTATCCACTGATATTGCGCTAGTATCGGTTGCATAACCTTTATTCCACCCCCCTAAATACCTGTATCGCAAATCAAAAGCAAAGAACGCACCTTCTTTTTCATAAATTGATTTTCCAAACGTCAAACCTCCACTAATTCCTCCTTTTGGCGTATAGCCGAAATCATTTTGTTGCCATACACCTCCAATATTAAACCCTAAATTCCACCCACCGTCATTTTCATAATTAACAAACTGCCCCTGCGAAGAGTTAAGCGAAAGAAAGAATATTGCAAGCGTAAAAAGTAAATGTTTTTTCATAATAATAAATTTCTAAAAGTGACACTTTACACAATTCGTACCAAATGATAAACAAATGTAAGAAAATGACACTGTTCATTTGCAATGGACTACAACAATGTGTTGATTTATTAAGGTATTTATTTAAATTTGTTCCTCTATGAAGCTATTATTGCGTATACTTTTGCCTGTATTTATAAATCCTATTGGGCTCTATGCTCAACCAGGAAACGACGAGTGCACAAGCGCAACAACTTTATGTGCAAATCAAACCTTGTCTGGGATTACGCAAGATGCAACAATTAGTGTTTGTGTTGGTTGCGCTGATGGAGTTTCTGCTGCTGGGAACTTTTGCTTTTCGTTAGAAAATACGGTTTGGTTCTCTTTCACTACAAATTCAGTAGGAGGGGATGCGCAAATTGATTTTTCTAATATGGCATTTGATTTAACCCCTGGATTTGGATCTAGCCTTGAAGCTGTAATAATCGAAGTAGGTGTGGCATGTAATGAGTCTACTTATTCTGCTGTTTCGAACTGTGAAACAACAATTGACGGAATAGTCGGACAATCGACACTTACGGCAGCAGGGTTGCTAGCCAACACTACTTATTACGTTCAAGTTGATGGCTCAATGGCGGGGTCTGATACGGCGGCTGCCTCAGCGACGTTTGACATTATAGTTAGTGGCACAGCAGTTGATCAAATCCCTCCAACAGTAGGAATTGTGTCTAGTGCAACCGACGTTTGTGTAAACGATGACGTTACTTTTACAGCCAACGCTTCTGGATGCAACTCGACAAGCACGGTTGAATGGTTTGTAAATGGTTCGACAGTGTCAGCCGGCACTGCAACTACTTTTACGAATACTGGTTTTTCTGATGGCGATGAAATAACGGCAACATACACCTGCACCGGAGACTGCCCAATAAGCAGTACTTCCGGAGGAATAGTGCTGGCAGTCGACGACCCAATGGCTGATGCGGGAATGGATATTTTAATTCCTTTTGGAGAAAGCACTATTCTTCAAGGAAGCGGTGAAGGGTCTTATTTTTGGGGACCTGCAGATGATTTGTCTTCTCCTACTTCTCCTCAGCCTTTAGCTAGCCCAGGCGCAACTACAACCTACCAACTTACCGTAACTTCTGCAGGGGGCTGCGAATCTTATGACGAGGTTACTGTTTTTTTGGAGAAACCTGTTTATTCTCCAAACACATTCACGCCCAACGAGGACGGATTTAACGATTATTGGGAAATAGCTAATATTAGTAAGTATCCTAGAGCAAAAGTTAGTGTGTATGATAGATGGGGTCAAAAAGTTTTTAATGTTATTGGTTACACAGATGATAAAAGATGGGACGGCACCTATAAGGGGCTTCAATTGCCTGCAGCCACTTACTTTTATGTAATTGATTTACAAACGGGAACTGACAATGGTATAGTTACAGGATCTATTACTATTATTCTATAATGAGACTGTTTATTATCATATTAGCTTTTTTCATTTGCTTCCAACTTAAGGGGCAGCAAACGGTTCAGTTTACGCAATACATTTTTAATGGATTTGCTATAAATCCTGCGCTTGCTGGGAGCAAGCCATGTTTAGATGCTAAATTTGGATATCGAGCCCAGTGGCTTGGTTTTGAGGGAGCTCCAAAGACCACTTTTGCTTCTGTGAATGGAGAATTAAAGTTTAAAAAAATTAAGACCATTAGAACGAAGCATGGAGCAGGAGTTTATGTAGAAAGTGAAGTAATTGGACCTGTTAAAAAAACAACGATGTACATAGCTTATGCCTATCACTTTCCTTTATCTAGAGGAGTTACTGCTTCAGCAGGAGTATTTGCCGGCCTGCAAGAGTTGCGTTTAGACGCATCAAAAATATCGGTTTTTGACGGGAATGACCCTTTAATCAGGGGATCTGGGTCTCGTTTTATGATCCCAGATGTTTCCCCTGGATTTTTTGTAAGTCATAAAGATTGGTTTACTGGCTTCAGTATTCGTCAAGCTTTTCCAAAAAAATGGGAGTTAATTGGCTCTGATAAAACGAAAAATACTTTACACTATTTATTAGTCGGTGGAAAAAGGTTTGAAACTGGAAACGAAATTAATGTTGTGCCTTCCGCAATACTTAAATGGGCTGGATATACAAACCCATCATTAGACGTAAACTTATTATTTGAATTGAACCACTATTTTGAGGTTGGAGCTTCTTGGAGAAGTGGTGATGCTTTTGCTGGAATTGTAAAACTTAACTTTTTAGAATATTTTTCTTTAGGATATTCTTTTGATTTAACTACCTCCAAAGTGCGCCTTGGAAGCGCAAACACACACGAAATAATACTTGGGATATATTCATGTCCGAGAGGAGCGTCTGATTATCTTTGTCCTGCGTTTAACTAATAAAAGGAAAAACTTCTCATCTTATGAGGCAGTTGTTATTGACGCAATAACAACCTCTTCCATACAATAACATTTCGTTTCAGGCTAATTGTTTTTTATTCCACAAGAAAAAATGCTGTTTAAGAAGTAAGAATTATTCATCTTGAGACAGAGGTAAATATACGTATAGAAGAAAAATCTCCTTTTTTAATAGAAAAAGCTCTAGTAGTTGTCTTTGGAGCCAATAACACCATTCCCTGCAAAAACACCTTTTTTAAATACTTCAATGTGATCTAGTAAGCCAAATTCATCATAGATGTAGTGTCGACCATCATACAAACGTCCATCTGAAAACTCTCCATCCATTAGAATATTTCCGGCGTTGTCATAGGTCTTGTGATACCCATCAACAATTTGACTTCCGTTTTTACCTCCTTGTGCTGAATTTTCGTCTCCTTTGGCTTTGGGTCCTTTTTCTAAAACAGGCGGGCTAGGGTCTTTGTAAGGAGGGTTCTTTCTTTCAAATAGTGTCGGTTCGCTTGCAGCCCCATCGGTAAATGTTTTCTCCTTTTTCTTGTCTCCATTTTCGTAAAACCACTCCGCCTTTCCTGATTCTTTCCCTTGTATTGTCTCAAATTCTAATTCTTTTTGACCATTTTCATACCAAAAAATTACTGCACCCTCAGTTTCGCCATTTTCATTAAAAGTTTTCTTTTGTTTTGGCTTACCGTCAGGATAAAACATAGCAAAATCACCGATTAAGTTGCCTCCTTTCATTGAACCGCTTTCTTCCATTTGACCATTTTCATAAAATGATTTATAGGCTCCTGTGGGTCTTCCATTATCATAGAAAATTTCGGATTTCTTTTCACCATTTGGCCAGTAATTAACCCAAACACCAACCTTTCTACTTCTTTTAAATTCCCCTTCTTCAACCTTGGTGCCGACATCATACCCTTTCTGATTACTTATGTCAGCTGTAATAATCCATGCGCCTGTTTTTTTTCCTTCTACATCCAGAGCATTTTGAGTAAATATTTTTCCTTCAGCAAGAAAACTGAAGCTAATAACCAAGACTATTTGTAGGATGAATTTTTTCACTATAAAAGACATTTTTTGCATTGAGTGGCAAAGTACATAAAATTGGGCCAAAGTTTCTTCAAAGCGATGAAGGTATAATTTTTTTTGGAAAAACACCATTCACCATTAGTAATTTTTTAAACACTAACCAGAGCTCGATTATTATGGAAACGGATAGATTAATTGTAAATATCATGTGCGTGGTGTTGCGGTCAGAGGAAAGAGATATATCTTTGCTTAATAATCAATTAGGTTTGAACGGTCCTGCCAAAAGGTGTTTTTGTGTCATCAAGAAGTAATTAAATCTCAAGCGGCACCTAAGAACTGTTAAGGAATAATTATATGAAAATTGCCTTAGTTCAAGCTGAGTTATCTTGGGAAGACAACGATAAAAACTTAGCCCATTTTTCAAGTATATTAGAAAATGTTACGGGTGTTGACCTTTTTGTTCTTCCAGAAATGTTTAATTCTGGCTTTACAATGAACTCTGATAAAGTTGGGCAAACAATGGAAGGAAAAGCTGTTTCTTGGTTACAAAAAATGGCAAATGAAAAAGATGCTGTGTTTGTTGCGAGTCTAATTATTATAGAAAACGACAAGAGTTACAATAGATTGGTTTGGGCAACCCCAAATGGAGACCTTAAAACATATGACAAGAAGCACTTGTTTAGGATGGCAAATGAGCACGGTCATTTTACGCCCGGAAACGAACGTATTATTATAGAATACAAAGGAATACGGTTTTGCCC
>CAWUXI010000050.1:0-12427 GCA_963926405.1 uncultured Flavobacteriales bacterium | reverse complement strand
GGCAATATGGTAGAAATCCTTTTGGCCAGCATGGATTTTCCTGAACCAGGAGGGCCAATCATAATCACATTATGTCCTCCTGCTGCGGCAATTTCCAGTGCTCTCTTAACATTCTCCTGTCCTTTAACGTCAACAAAATCCATGTCTCCAGTAATTGGTCGCTTCGAAAATTCTTTTTTGGTATCTACCTTTACCCTTTGTAAATTATTTGCCCCGTTAAAAAACTCAATAACCTGATTTATATTCTCTGCCCCGTAAACATGAAGTCCATCTACAAAAGCTGCTTCTCTAGCATTTTGCTGCGGAAGGATGATTCCTATAAACCCTTCTTTTTTGGCGTTTACAGCAATTGGTAAAGCCCCTTTTATTGGACGTAGTTCTCCATCAAGTGCCAGCTCACCCATAATTACATACTTACTTACTTCAGTAGGATTTTTTATTTGACCCGAAGCCGCGAGAATGCCAATTGCAATTGTGATATCATATGCAGAGCCCTCTTTTTTGATGTCTGCAGGAGCCATATTAATAGTTATTTCCTTTCCTGGAATTCGATATCCATTGTTTTTTAGTGCAGCAGATATTCGTTGATGACTCTCTTTTACTGCGTTATCCGGAAGTCCGACTAGAAAAAACTTTATGCCGTTTCCTATATTGACTTCTACTGTAATTGTAATAGCTTCGACGCCATACACAGCGCTGCCAAAGGTTTTGATTAACATACTCTTAATTTTGGGGTTAGCTGCAAAATTGAAACAGTAGAACGTAATTTTAATACGTCCTTCAATTCCCTTTTAAACTTACTTCAAGGCTATCAACATTACAACCTTAATAATGGAATTATATTGGATAGAGGTACTTTCAAATTTTATTTAAATTTGAATAATCTAAAAACAATCAAATGAAAAAACTGTACATTTTATCTGCTTTGCTCTTTATTGGTTCAGCAGTCAGCGCTCAAGAACTTTTTACATGTTACGATGAATGGAAAAAAGTTTTTGAAAATAGAGGAGCTGATCCAGTAAATGATGGCGATCATGACAAGGTGATAGTGATTGTTAGAACCGAAACGACCACGGACTGTTATACTGCAAAAGTTAACGTTAAAGGAGGAGTTGTTATTGACGTATCACTTTACTTCGATGATGAATCATATGAAGCTGTTGAATATGAATTTAAAAAAGCCATCCCTTGGAGTATTAATAATGGAATGAGTAGAACGCGAATCACTGTTGCTGATGAAATGATTACGATAATGTTTACAGACAAAATTAAACCGAAAAAGAAAAAATTAAAATCAGCTCCTCAGCCGACTTTTGACTTGAATTAATCTATCCCTGTTTTCATAAAATCGCTATTAAATCAATAGAAAATGTGTTTTACTTCCAGTAACAATCCTTTCTGTTTCCTGCAGTAGGTATTATTCAAAAGCAATATCCAAACTTTCTTTAAAAGCCTGAATAGCTATATCCAAATACTCTTTTGTGTGTGCTTCAGAAATAAAGCCTACTTCAAATCCAGAAGGGCCTAAGTAAACTCCTCTTTCCAATAAAGCTGAATGTAACCTTTTGAAGTACTGCATGCTATCTGCATCAATTTCCGAAGCTTTTCGAATTTGAATGTTTTCGCTAAACGCCAACCAAAAAATTGATCCAACTGTATAAATACTAAAGTTATAATCCTTTGATTTCGCATAATCAACTACAGCATTTACAAAGTATTCGGTGCGCGCTTTTTGTCCCTCAAAAAACCCAGGTTTTAAAACTTCTTTCAATGCAGCATAGCCTGCCATCATGGCAACCGGATTTCCAGATAGCGTTCCAGCCTGGTAAACTGGACCATCAGGTGATATTTGACTCATTATTTCTTTACTAGCTGCATAAGCTCCAACTGGTAAACCTCCTCCTATTATTTTTCCGAAGGTTATAATATCTGGATGAATATCATATAGCCCTGCAGCTCCTTCAAAGCCAACTCTGAAGCCAGAAATAACCTCATCAAAAAACAACAAAA
The DNA here is from genome assembly GCA_963926405.1 of uncultured Flavobacteriales bacterium. GTDB lineage: Bacteria > Bacteroidota > Bacteroidia > Flavobacteriales_D > Parvicellaceae > CALSMU01. The sequence goes on along the minus strand of CAWUXI010000050.1, from coordinate 10,417 downwards.
CATTTTGTTCCGTACAAATTTCTCGTAAGAAATGTAAAAACTGTGGGTCTTGAATAAGCAGGCCGTTATTTGCAGGGATTGGCTCAATAATTATACATGCTATTTCATCCTTGTATTTCTGCAAACACGTTTTAACAGCACCCTCGTCGTTCAATGGCAATACAATTGTTTCTTGAGCAAAAGCTTCAGGAACACCTGCAGATGTTGTTATCCCTAAGGTTGCTAATCCGGACCCTGCTTTTACCAAAAGTGAATCTGCATGTCCATGGTAACATCCGTCAAATTTGATTATTTTACTTCTGCCGGTAAAACCTCTAGCCATTCTTATTGCAGACATAGTTGCTTCCGTTCCAGAGCTGACAAAACGTATTTTTTCAATGTACTTATGGTTTGAAATAATTAAATCTCCCAACAAATTTTCGGCTCTTGTTGGTGTACCAAAGGATGTTCCGCTATCAACCGCTTCAACAATTGCATCTCTAACTGGCTTATTATTATGCCCTAAAATTAATGGGCCCCACGAACAACAAAAATCAATGTATTTGTTTCCATCTTCATCCCATATTTGACAGCCGTCTCCCTTTTTTATGAATAAAGGAATGCCTTCTACTGCTTTAAATGCGCGCACTGGTGAATTTACTCCACCTGGGAATAATTCTTTCGCCTCTTTAAATAGTTGTTCTGAAATAACTGTGTTCATGTCTGATAATTTAGAATACTTCTATCCAATTTTACTATATATTTGTACGCAAAATTAGATTATTTTAAAGGGAAACATATGAATTACAAAAATTCTTTAAAATTTGCTAAAGAAATGGATCAAGAAGACCCATTAAAGTCTTATAGAGAAAAGTTTTACTTTCCTACTTTCACAAAAGCCCCTGTAGTTTATTTTACTGGAAATTCTCTCGGATTACAGCCTAAATCGGTAAAAGAGTATATTAACATTGAATTAGACGACTGGTCAAAATGGGGTGTTGAAGGCCATTTTTATGCAAATAACCCTTGGAAGGATTACCATGAAATTCTTACAGATAAAGTAGCTCGTTTAGTTGGTGCATTGCCAAAGGAAATCGCTGTTACACATAGTTTGACAACGAACTTGCACCTCTTAATGGCTTCGTTTTATCAACCAAATGAAAAGCGCTATAAAATTATCTGTGAAGCTAAAGCTTTTCCGAGTGATCAATATGCTTTAGAATCTCAAGCAAAACTGCATGGATTAAATCCTGATGATGTAATTATCGAAATTGAAGCTCGAGAAGGAGAACATACCCTTCGCTTGGAAGATGTGCTAAATGTAATTGAAAAACACAAAGACAGTTTAGCGCTCATTATGATTGGAGGCGTAAATTACTATACGGGACAGGCTTTCGATATGAAGACAATTACTGAAGCAGGACATAAAGCTGGTGCAATTGTAGGTTGGGATTTAGCACATGCTGCTGGAAATTTAAAAATGGAATTGCACGATTGGGATGTAGATTTTGCTACATGGTGTAGTTATAAGTACTTGAACTCAAGTCCTGGCGGGGTAAGTGGCTTATTCGTGCATGAACGACACGTTGAAAATACAGATTTAGTTAGGCTTGCTGGTTGGTGGGGTCATGATAAAGAAAATCGCTTTTTAATGGAGAAAGGATTTCGTCCAATGAAAACAGCGGAATCTTGGCAGCTTAGTAACGCTCCTGTTTTAGGAATGGCTGCTCATAATGCTTCTTTGGATATATTTGATGAAGTAGGAATGAATGCGCTTTGCGAAAAAAGAGACAAACTAACTGGCTACTTGGAGTATATTATTGATGAAATATCAAATAACAATGAAGGAGTAACATTTGAAATAATCACCCCTAGAGATAAAAATCAACGCGGTGCTCAATTATCAATTTTAGTGCATGGTCAAGGAAAATCACTTTTTGATAAACTATCAAAAGAAGGTGTAGTGGCGGATTGGAGGGAACCAAATGTAATTAGAATTGCTCCTGCACCTATGTATAATAACTTTGAAGATGTATTTCGCTTTGGAGAAATTTTAGAAGCTGCGATTCAATAAGCATGAATAAATTAACGCTACTCGCTATATCAGAAGACGAGATGTTCGAACTCAGTTTTCAAGCTATACTTATTTTGGTAGTAGGGATGGTCCTTTGGAGAGTTATGGCAGTTATCTCAAAGCGTAAATCAAAGTCCACAAGAAGTAGCTATTTTGATACAAAATATACAAAAAAATGGAAAAAAAAGTAATCATTATTGGTGCAGGACTCGTAGGTTCTTTATGGGCTGTTTATCTTTCTAGAGCTGGTTATTCGGTAACCATATACGAGAGAAGGTCAGATATTCGTAAAGCAGATATCTCTGCTGGTAAATCTATCAATTTAGCGCTTTCTACCAGAGGCTGGAAAGCGCTTGATGCGGTTGGAGTTGGTGATGAAATTAGAAAAATTGCAATTCCAATGTATGGTAGAATTATGCATGATATTCAGGGAAATTTAACCTCTCAACCTTATGGTGAAGAAGGGCAAGCTATCTACTCCGTATCACGTGGGGGGGTTAACGCGAGAATGATGGATATTGCAGAGGAACAAGGGAAAGCTACAATTTATTATAATGAAGAATGTACCAATGTCGACCTTAAAAAAGGGGTTGTTTATTTAAAAAATTCCGAAACAGGTGAAACATCAGAAGCCAAAGCTGATTTAATCTTCGCTGCAGATGGGGCATTCTCAGCAGTGCGGTACAATGCAATGCAAACCAGTACACGTTTTAATTTCAGTCAACAATTCATTGCGGATGGATACAGAGAAATACTTTTACCTGCCGACGCGAACGGAGATTACCAATTGGATAAAAACTCTTTACATATATGGCCTAGAGGTAGGTTTATGCTAATAGGCTTGCCCAACGAAGATGGTTCTTTCACGTGCACTTTATTTATGCCCTTTGAAGGAGAAAAAAACGCATTTGATAATCTTGATTCAAAGGAAAAAGTTAACCATTTCTTCAAATCTACTTTTCCTGATTTTTATGACATGATGCCAAATATAGCGGATGCTTGGGGAGACCATCCTCTGTCATCTTTAGCGATTATGCGCTGTGAACCTTGGGCAATAGGTAAAACAGCCCTAATGGGTGATGCTGCGCATGCAACAGTTCCCTTTTATGGGCAAGGCATGAATTCAGGTTTTGAAGACTGCACCGTTCTTTCTGACTTAATGAAAAAGCACAACGAAAACTGGGACTTGATTTTTGACGAATACAACAAAACGCGAAAAGCAGATGGAGATGCTGTTCAAGATTTATCCATTCATAACTATTATGTAATGCGTGACCATGTTGCTGACCCTAAGTTTTTATTGCAAAAGAAAATTGAAGCGCACTTCTCCAAAAATCATCCAGAAAAATGGATGCCACTGTATAGCCAGGTTTCTTTTAGTAACATCCCATATTCAGAGGCTTTACAGGTAGGGAAAAAACAAGATGACATCATGAAAAAAGTCATGGGAAGTTTTTCTAATATACAGGATGTGTGGGACTCTAAAGAAGTTGAAGAGAAAATTTTAGGCCTTATTTAAGGTAGTTCTAAACACAACAGAATGGATAAAATGTTCGTTCTTATTGGTATTTAATTGGCTAATATGACGAAATTGCTGCATTAAATCTAAAGAATGAACATCCGGAAAATTATACCTTTTTTATTTGTAATGCTTTTTACAGTTCCTGCCGTTGGTCAATATATGACAAATAGGAAACACCGAGCTTTAGTTGATTTTAAGCAATATAAATATGGAGGCTGGATGATTAGTCCTGGACTAACCTACATGCATCCTTCTCGAGTAAAGTATCTTGCCGACAGCACAGAAGACCCTATTAAATATGGAAAAGACCCTAACGTCAACCCAAACGGACGAATTGCGCTTTATCTAGAGGCTGGTCGTTATCAAATTTTTTATAACGGAGGAAGAATCCTAAACTACATGGATTATAGCCTTGCCTATAAAAGATTAAGTGCTACTGAAAAATATTTTGACGCTAAGGGTGTTTCTAAAAACAACTTTTTATTGGCTAATTTTAATTTAAATAGTCTTATTCAGTTGTCGGATCATACATTTATTCAAAATAGTATAGGAGTAAATTTTGATTGGAAATTTCTGGGGAGATTCAATCATTCAGGATCTCCGTTAAACGAAGGTAATGGATTCGAATTGGGACGTTTTTTTCTTTCTCTTCATTATAAACTAGGATACGGGATCAAAGTATCAGATAAATTATTTATTATCCCAACCTTAGAAACACCCATTATAAATGGGCTAAAATGGGAAAGTGGAAAATCAACTTACGGAATTTTCAGTAGCCGCTACAGGCCTATAATATTCAGTGTGCGATTTGCTTGGTTAAGAATCCCAAGTAGAGGAGATTGCCCGCCAGTATATGGTCCTGATGGAGACGCTGACAAGCAACAACAACATATGATGGGTCAATAATATTTTTATGAAAAGTAAAACTCCAAAAGAATCCCTAACAATTCAAACTAATTTGGTGATGCCAAATGACACCAATCAAATGCATACACTTTTTGGAGGTAAGTTGTTGGCTTGGATGGATGAAGTTGCTAGTATCTGTGCATTTAGGCATTGCAATAATATTGCTGTTACAGCATCGATTAATAACGTTTCATTTGATCTACCTATATTAAATGGAGCTTATGTTACACTTGAAGCAAAAGTATCGCGCGCTTTTAAATCCTCTATGGAAATATTTGTAGATGTCTTTGTTGAGTCGAGAGACGGCAGAAAAGAAAAATGCAACGAAGCAATTTTAACTTTTGTTGCTATCGACGAGCATAAAAGACCTTTGGCAGTTCCAGAATTATCCCCTGAAACAGAACTGGAAAAACAGCGCTATGATTCTGCTTTAAGAAGAAGACAATTAAGTCTTGTATTGGCTGGTAAAATGGATCCAAAAGAGGCCACTGAATTAAAATCTCTATTTTTAGGAGAATAAAATAGTATTATGAAAGCTGAAAATTGCATCGATATTTTTGAAAAAGCAATTAACAATTATCACATAGCTGATGATGTTTATCAATCTTTTAACAATCCCTTTGAAAGTGGGACTATAGAAAACACAATGTACCAAAAAAGCTGGATTGATACAGTTCAGTGGCATTACGAAGATATTATTCGGGATCCTAATATTCAGCCAGATGACGGAATGGTTATGAAGCGTAAGATTGACAAATCTAACCAACACAGAACTGATGTTGTTGAACAACTAGATGATTATTACATCTCCCTATTTAAGGATGTTGGGGCAAATTCTGATGCCAAACTAAATACGGAAAGTCCAGGGTGGGTGGTAGATCGAATTTCAATTTTATGCCTGAAAATCTATCACATGCAGGAACAAGTTGATAGAACCGATGCAGACAAAAAGCACAAGCAACAATGCTTAAACAAACTAAATATTTTATTAGAACAGAAAGAGGATATTTCAAAATCATTTAACGACCTATTAGACCAAGTTCAAAAAGGAGAGAAACAGATTAAGGTTTACCGTCAAATGAAAATGTATAACGACGACACATTAAATCCTGTCCTTTATAAAAAGTAAAGTTAATTTCCAATGTCCAAATGAGCAAAAAAATACTCGTAATACGATTTTCTGCCATGGGCGATGTTGCTTTATCAGCTCCTGTAATTTCTAGTGTGCTTGAACAGCATCCTACTCTTGAAATAGTTTTTCTATCGCGTCAATTCTTTAAACCTTTCTTTCAGGAACATGATCGACTAACATTTATTGGAGCAGATTTAAAGGGCAAACACAAAGGGGTATTCGGCTTAAAAAAATTACAAAAAGAACTGCTCAAAGAACACGTTTTTGATGCTGTAATTGACTTACACGATGTTCTTCGTTCCAAGATTTTGCGCTTATATTTCAAATCAAGTGGGCTTTCTTGCTTTTCAATAGATAAAGGACGTAAGGAGAAAAAAGCATTAATAAAAGGAAAAATCCCTTTTAAGAAACTTAAACATACTTCTCAACGGTATTTAGATGTATTTGAAAAAGCAGGAATAACAGCATCATTAAATTCTGGACCATGGTTACAACCAAATAATACTGAACCTATCAAGACTTTTTTTAAAATTAACAACTGCGAAACTAAAAAAAACTCTTGGATTGGTATAGCGCCATTTGCAGCACACAGCAGTAAAGAGTGGTCAATTAAAAAAATGAAGAATGTTATTTCTCAACTTATAAGTGCTGGGAAAACCGTCTTCTTATTCGGAGGTGGTGAGGAAGAAATTCAAAAATTAGAAACCATTAAAAAGGAATTTCCAAAAAGTATTTTAGTTGCTGGTCAATTAAAACTAGATGAGGAATTATCACTAATTTCCAAATTAGACCTTATGGCTACAATGGATAGTTCTAATATGCACTTATCGACAATTGTGGGAACCAAAGTTGTATCAATTTGGGGATCTACTCATCATTATATTGGTTTTGGGCCATTAAACAATGAAAATAATATCATAGAAGTTTCAAAGGAAAAACTCCCTTGCAGGCCTTGTTCAATTTACGGTAAGCTAAAGTCAAAAAAACATGAAATTTGTGCTGAAAAAGCAATGGAATTGATTTCGGAAGAAATGGTTTTAGCTAAAATAACATCTTTAGTGGATGCGGTATAGTTTGTTGAATTTATTCCGCTTTTTTGCTGCTATCACAGTAGTAATGTTTCATTTTGCCTATAGCATTCCACCTTTTGACGAAGGTTTACTAAACCGTTTAATTGGCAACGGCCATTTTGCGGTTACTTTCTTTTTTGTATTAAGCGGATTTGTAATGGTATTGTCCAATCAAAAATCGAATTTAAAATTATACTCAGAGAAAATTAGATTTTGGAAAAAAAGAGCAATACGTCTATTACCTTTATACTACCTAGCAATCATTATGTATGTTCTATTTGCTCTAGGCGTTAACAAACCAATAGACTGGAAAGAAATGTTATTGAATGTTATTGGAGTCCATGCTTGGGACCTTAATCCACATCCAGAAATAAACCCTCCTTCTTGGTCGCTATCTGCGGAGTTCTTTTTCTACCTTCTTACACCAACTTTACTGCTCTTCTCTAAATCCATATCCATTAAAAAAAATATTTTCATAGCCGTTATTGTTTGGCTAATTACCGTAATTTCTTTTGTCTTTTTTATGCAATATCATCAACGAGACCTACCCTTTAACTTTTTCCCGCTATGGCATTTGAGTACCTTTTTTATCGGCATTACAACGGCTCATATTTGGATCGCATTAAAAGATAAAATTTCATATAACAAACACTACTTTCTGTTATTTTTCATTATGTGTCTTACTCTTTTTTGCACATTCAATACTGGATTTTTTCACAAAAAACACATTGCACTATTTGCTCCTATATTTGCTATAATTATCTTTATCGCCGTACTTTTTGAAAAAGACAATAAAGTGAAACTCCCAAATCAATTTTTTGATTTCTTAGGAGACTTAAGCTACCCCATCTATATATTACATTGGCCATTTTTAATTTACTTTAATTACTTTTTTCAAGATGTAAATACAATGGTTTGGTTAGTAAAATACCTCTGCGGTTTAGTGGCATTTTCAATTCTACTGAATTTTACAATAGAAAGATTTTTCAAGAAATTATACAAAACTATTTAACAAAAAAACCCTCATCAACAAAGTCAATGAGGGTTTAAAATAAGTTAACCGGAGAAATTAAGCTTCCAGTAAGTCGAAAGTATAACTTTCCATGATTTGATTACAAAGTAACTTCTTGCAAGCTTCATCTACTTTAGCTGTGGCTGTAGCTTTATCAGCAGCGTCTATTATTAGTGTAATGTGTTTCCCAATACGTACGTTTGTAATTTCACTTAAATCAAGGTTCCCCATGTTTTGTGAAACTGCTTTTCCTTGAGGATCCAATAACCCTGCTAATGGCATAATGTCTATTTCAGCTTTGAAGTTCATTCTGTTTCTTTTTGAAGAGATTATTTATTATCGATAAAATGATGTACAAAAGTATAATAATTGGGACAGAAACAAACACTGAACTTATTAACAAACTCAGTGAAATTACAACCAAGCAAAGCGCCAAGAAAACAAAGCGTACTTCATTCCCTTTCCAACGGAATAATTTGAATTTTAATGCAATCATTTCTATCGGCGCGTTCAGAAGATAACTAAACAGCAAAATTGTTACTATAATGAAATATTTGGAGGTTTCAGAAATGCGCAATGCGCCAGTTTCCAATGGCTCTGAAACATAATCTCTGTTGATTTGATTTATAGCTGTTGGGTAATCCCAATCAAAACTTTCCAACAGAAAAACCAATGGTATAAATACAAAAAACAATGCATTGGCAGGAGTTGGTAATCCAATAAATTTATCCGATTGATTGGAGTCAACATTAAACTTTGCTAGACGCACGGCAGAAAGTAAAGGAATAACAAAAGATATATAGGGAAGGTATGAATCTTCAATAAATGATGATAAAAACGAATAAATAACAACTCCCGGAGCGACTCCAAAAGTTACCATATCCGCTAAGGAATCCAAATGCTTACCGAGTTCGCCTTGTACCTTTAACAACCGAGCTGCAAAGCCATCAAAAAAATCGAAAAAAGCTCCTAATATAACGAAGAAGCTAGCGAGATAGTAATATTCCGAGAACCCCACTTTAATTGCTAGTATACCGCAAAGCAAATTAGCAAGTGTAAGAATGTTTGGTATGTGTTTTTTGATGAACATTAGACTACAAAAGTAACATTTCATACCACATTTACCTTTTAACTAAAAATAGTAATATTGATTTCAAGCCACTTATTAGACAATTTATACATAATTAAAGAGTTATTATTCGATAAAATTAGTCTGTATTAATGCTATTTTATATCTTTATACTCATTATAAGAAGAAATGAATAAATCGATTATCATACTATTATTGTTATTAGTTCAATTGCCGTTTCTTGCTCAGAATGATGACAAAACACCTAAGTATAGTAACGAATTTTTAAATATAGGCGTCGGTGCGCGCGCTCTAGGGATGTCAAATTCCGTAATAGCTTCTACAGATGATGTTACTTCAGGTTATTGGAATCCGACTGGGTTATTAAATATAGATAGTGATTTACAAATTGGGTTAATGCATTCTGAATATTTCGCTGGTATCGCAAAATACGATTATGGTGCAATCGCAAAAAAAATTGATGATAAAAGTGCAATGGCTTTTTCATTTATTCGGTTTGGAGTCGATAACATCCCTAATACTACAGAGTTAATTGATGCGCAAGGAAATATTAATTATGACAGGATAACCTACTTTTCTGCAGCAGACATGGCTTTCATATTCTCTTATGCTAGAAAAATAAATGACAAACTGAATATAGGAGGGTCTGGTAAAGTCATTAACCGTAAAGTGGGAGATTTTGCTAAATCGTGGGGATTTGGAATTGACTTTGCTGCAACTTATCAATTAGGTAATTGGAAGATAGCCGCACTTACCAGAGACATAACAACAACATTTAATGCTTGGAGTTTTTCTTTGACAGACCAAATGATAGAAGTTTTTGATAGAACGGACAATGAAATTCCAGAAAATGGTTTAGAAATAACAATGCCTCGTATAATTCTTGCCGCTATGCATCAATGGAAAATCGGAAAAAGCTTTACATATTTAGCAGAGCTAGATGCTGATTTTACCACGGATGGGAAAAGAAATGTTTTGATTGTCGGCGATCCAATATCTATCGACCCACATTTTGGAATGGAATTAGGATTTAAGAATATTGTATTTGTCAGAGCAGGCATTGGAAATGTACAAAAAGTTACTGAAATTACAGGGAAAGAGGTTTTGACGGTGCAGCCCAATATAGGTATAGGTGTTAAATTAAAAGGAATCTCATTGGATTATGCCCTAACTGACATTGGAGATGCTTCTGTTGCATTATACAGCAACGTATTTTCATTAAGGTTTAACTTAAACAAAAACAGCTAATTTGAGGATTCTCTCCCTGCTCATACTTTTACTTATTGTAAACGTTTCCAAAGCGCAGACTTATGGGAATGAATGGATAGACTATTCCCAACAATATTTTAACTTCCCTATCTATAATACGGGTATTCATAGAGTAAATTACTCTGAATTAAACTCTTCTTTAAGCAATAATGGTATTTTAATCTCAACCATTAACACCGATAATTTCCAAGTTTTTGGTAGAGAGAATGAAGTTTTCATAAATGTTGTTGATGGTGGCGATAACACCATGGACCCAGGAGACTATATCGAGTTTTATGCAGAGAAAAACGACGGATGGATAGATGGCAAACTGTATGATTCCGTGCAAGCTCAACCAGACCAATATTACAGCCTTTTCAATGA
>CAWUXI010000049.1:0-14749 GCA_963926405.1 uncultured Flavobacteriales bacterium | reverse complement strand
GAACTCTCGGCCTCAGGGTTATGAATCCTGCGCTCTAACCAACTGAGCTACCGCGCCATGATTAGAAGGGCGCAAATATATAAATTCTGTTCAACTACAAGAGATTTCTTAAAGGATATTTTAAAAGACTTTCTATTTCTGTAAAAAATGAGGGAAAATTAAGTTTTAATACCATTTATACAAAAATTGCATTGTAAACCTATTATTATTATTATATTGTGCAGGTTCTATTTTTTGGACTAAAAAGACATTGTTGTAATGAAAAAAATTAAATACGAATTAGAATATTTAGTCAATACATCACCAAATATTCTATTTACTTGTATCACTACCCCTAGTGGTCTTTCTGAGTGGTTTGCTGATGATGTAAACATCAAAGATGATCGATTTACTTTTTTTTGGGATGGAGATGAAGAAGTTGCTAAACTTATGCAACAAAAAAAGGGTGATTCTATTCGTTTTCAATGGGAAGATGATGCAGGTGAAGATTATTATTTTGAGTTATTGATTAATATAGATGCACTTACCAAAGAAGTAGCATTAATTATCACTGATTTTGCGGAAGAAAGTGAACTAGAAGGCGCAGAACTTCTTTGGGATAATATGGTAGCTAAATTAAAACAAGTCATTGGAGGATAACATCCTCTAATTTTAACCGTTCTATATTTCTAAACTAATTAAATACACTCTGTCTTGAAAAAACTTGGGTGGGTTGTTCTAAAAGCTTTTATTGGTCCATTCATACTTAATTTTATGATTTGGATGGTCATATTAGACATGCAATTTGTGTGGCTATATGTTGATGACTTTATGGGAAAAGGCCTAGAATGGTACATAATTCTAGAACTCCTTTTTTATGCTTCTGCAACTTGGGTTCCTGTTGCGCTTCCCCTCTCTATATTGCTTGCTTCAATTATGGCATTTGGCAACCTAGGAGAAAACAATGAACTTACCGCAATGAAAGCTTCGGGACTTTCATTAATAAGAATTATGAAACCTTTAATCGTATTAATGGTTTTTGTGTCCGCTGGCGCTTTTTTCTTTTCCAATAATCTTTGGCCATTAGCTAAATTTAAAATGCAGGTACTAATTACCGACATTCAAAATACAAAAGGTGCTATTATTTTAAAAGAAGGTATTTTTTACAATGAAATGGAAAATTTTAGTATCCGAGTTGGCAAGAAAAGTGAAAACGGAAATGAGTTATATGACCTAGTAATATATGACTACTCAGGAACCCTAAAGCCAAATAAAATAAGTACAGACCCGAGAGATTACAAAAGAATTATTAGAGCACAACAAGGCAATATTTCGCAATCAAGGGATAAGAAAAAATTGCTTCTTGATTTAGTTGATGGGTATATTGTTCAAGAAATGGACCCAGCCAGTGTTAGTAATTCTGAGATGCCTTTTATGCGTTATTATTTTGACAAAGCATCCTTGAGTTTTAATTTAACTGCAATGGAATTCGAAAAAAGCGAAGATGATGTATATGAAAACCCAGAATACCTATTAAGCCTAAGCCAAATTCAAGAATTGAAAGATTCTACTTATAAGGAAACGGAAAAAAGAATTAAAAGGACAACAACATTTATAAGCAATTCGCTTACCTTGTTAAGACCAAAAAAGGATTCCAGTAAAACAAAAGAAGTACTAACTCCTTCTGTAAATTATTTTGAATCACTCTCAAAACCGAATCAAAAAAGGAATATACATGCCGCCATTACTTCAGTCAAAAACACATTAAGAACAGTGGAAATGGACAACAGAAGAGCACAGCATACCCAACAATATTTATCAACGCTAGATGTTGAATGGCACCGAAAATACACACTTGCCTATGCATGCATGATGCTATTTTTTCTTGGGGCTCCCTTAGGTTCTATCGTTAGAAAAGGAGGCTTGGGATGGCCTGTAATTATAGCAATTCTTTTATTCCTCATCTACTTCATTCTTACAAGAGCTGGTGATGAACTGTCTATGGCTGAAGAAATAAATGTTACCTTAGGGATGTGGCTAAGTGCAATAGTGTTAAGTCCAATAGCAATTTTTATTTTCTATAAAGCAAATAATGACTCGAAATTATTTGATATGGAATTTTACCAAAAGCTATTTAAATTTAATTTTGGAAAAAAGAAGTAATGAGAGTCTTACAATTATGCCATAAGCCTCCACAGCCATCAGTGGATGGAGGTTGCATAGCTATAAACAACATAACAAAAGGGTTTATTGAAAATGGGGTTGATGTAAAAGTTCTCACAATTAGCACACAAAAACATCCGTTTGACACGAAACACTTCAGCGATGATTATCTATCTGCTACTAATATTGAGAGTGTATTTGTAGATACAAAAATAAATCTTATTGATGCATTCTCAAGCCTTGTAACATCTGACTCGTATAATATCAGCCGTTTTTTTTCGACTGACTTTGACATCCTTCTACGTAAAACACTTAAAGCGAATGAATACGACATCATACATTTGGAAAGCCTCTTCATGACCCCTTATATACATACAATAAGGAGATTCTCTAATGCCAAAATTATTCTTCGTTCTCACAATTTAGAATATATGATATGGCAGCGTCTTTCCATTGCACCTGGGAATCCGGCAAAAAAAGTTTACCTTAAAATATTAGCACAACAATTAAAAAAATATGAAACCAATGTTTTTTCTTCAATTGATGGGATTGCTAGCATAAGTTCACAAGATCAAAACAAATACATGCAACTTGGCTGTAAAAAACCGATGGTTACGATTCCTTTCGGAATAAGCATAAAAGCATATAATGCTGACTACCATTTACGCAAGAATTTAGTCAATAAATTCAAGCTGTTCCACATAGGATCTATGGATTGGAAACCCAACTTGGAAGGAATTTCTTGGTTTATTGAGGAAGTATGGCCTTTTGTTTTAAAAGAAAATCAAGACCTACTATTACATATTGCGGGAAGATCTATGCCTAATTGGTTAATTGAAAAAAAAGTACCTAATATGGTTAACCACACTGAAGTTGAAAATGCGAAAGATTTCATGTTATCAAATGACATTATGATTGTACCACTCTTGTCTGCTGGAGGCATGCGTGTTAAAATTATTGAGGGAATGGCTTTAGGACGTGTTATCATTTCAACAGCAATTGGAGCCGAAGGGATAGATTACATAGATGGCGAGAACATACTTATAGCAAACAATGCGAAAGAATTTAATAACAAATTAATCTGGCTCAAGGCATATCCTGAAAAACTATATGAAATTGGTCAGAATGGAAAAAAATTAGTGGAGACATACTACAATAACCAACGTATTACAGAAAAACTTCTTTCGTTTTACGATAAAGTCTTGGGTGAATGAAAATTTTCGTGCTTCTTTCCAGGTTTCCATATCCTTTAGACAAAGGAGATAAACTGCGTGCATATTATCAAATAAAGGAATTATCTGCGTTTCATGAAATTCACTTATGCTGTTTAGATGACACAACCGTTACAAGCGAACATTTAAAGGAATTGGAATATTTCTGCAAAAGCGTCACTGTAATCAAGTTACGAAAATGGCAAATTGCAATTAATTTATTTCTAGGCCTATTTTCATCTCTACCCTTTCAAGTTTGGTATTTCTACCAAGGCCACGCGCATCGTAAAATAAAGAAACAAATAAAAAAAATCAACCCTGATCATATTTATTGTCAACTACTGCGCACTGCGGAATATCTAAAACACCAACACGCCATTCCAAAAACATTAGACTATATGGACACTTTCTCCAAAGGAATGGAAAGGCGAATAGAACATGGTGGCTGGAGAAAGCCATTTATTAAAGCGGAATTTCAAAGGCTCAAGAAGTATGAAAATTTAATTTTCGAGTATTTTGAGAATAAAACCATAATTTCTAAACAAGATCAAGAATTTATTTTTCATCCAAGCAGGGACAAAATAGCGGTTATTCCAAATGGAATAGATCTGTCTAAATTCACCCCTTTGCAAATTGACAAACAGTACGATTTGGTTTTTGTTGGCAATATGCGTTATGCTCCAAATATTGAAAGCGCACTTTTTATTGTAAATAAAATTCTACCAATTCTTCTGAAAGAAAAACCAGACATTAAAATTTTACTTTCAGGTTCATCTCCTTCAAAAGCTGTACTGGAACTCGCTTCCAAACATGTAACGGTTTCAGGATGGGTAGATGACATTAGAGAATCCTACGCGCAAGGAAGAATCTTTTTCGCTCCTTTAAATATAGGAACAGGGCTTCAAAATAAGCTATTAGAAGCAATGGCTATGGGAATACCTTGTATCACTTCTAGTCTTGTTAACAATGCACTCAAAGCATCGGATAAAAAAGAAATTTTAATAGGAAGTTCTCCCGAAGAGTATAAATACCTTATTCTCAATTTACTTTCCGACCCAGTAAAAAGTAACTCTATCGCAGCTGCTGGAAAGAAATACGTGGAAAACACCTTTAATTGGACGGGGTCAACCCAAAAACTAATACAATTAATCGAAAACAACTAGTAATACATAGAATCATCTCTATTTAACCTTATCTTTGTAACCTTATAACAAAAGTACATGGAATTTCAATTAGATTCAATAGAAGACGCAATAGAGGACATCAAACAAGGAAAGGTTATCATTGTTGTAGACGACGAAAACAGAGAGAACGAAGGTGATTTTTTAACAGCCGCAGAAAACGTCACTCCTGAAATCATCAATTTCATGGCAACTCATGGGCGAGGTCTAATCTGTGTCCCTTTAATAGAAAGTAGATGCGATGAATTAGGTCTCGACTTAATGGTACAAAACAATAATGCACAATTTGAAACGCCATTTACTGTTTCTGTTGACGTAATTGGCCACGGAACGACAACTGGTATTTCAGCAACTGATAGATACGAAACAGTAAAAGCACTTACTAATCCAAATACGCAACCGAATGAACTAGGTAAACCTGGACATATTTTTCCGCTAAGAGCAAAAGCTGGAGGTGTATTAAGAAGAGCTGGACATACAGAAGCTGCCATTGACTTTGCTAGACTAGCAGGATTTGATGCAGCAGGCTTAATTGTTGAAATATTGAATGAGGATGGATCGATGGCTAGGTTGCCACAATTAGTTGAAATTGCAAAAAGATTTAAATTAAAATTAGTGAGTATTGAAGATCTAATTAACTATAGATTACGTCATGAATCATTAATTGAAAAATTGGTAGAAGTCGACATGCCTACTAAACACGGACATTTTAAATTAGCCGCGTTTAAACAAACTACATCAGGAGAAGAACATCTTGCAATTACAAAAGGAAGTTGGACAGAAGATGAAGATATTTTGGTAAGGGTGCATTCATCTTGTTTTACAGGTGATATATTGGACTCTTTAAGATGTGATTGTGGATCTCAATTAGCAAATGCTTTAGATCAAATAGAAAAAGAAGGAAAAGGTGTAGTTTTATACATGAATCAAGAAGGCAGGGGAATAGGTTTAGTTAACAAACTGAAAGCATACAAACTTCAAGAAGAGGGGTACGACACAGTTGAAGCCAATATAAAACTTGGATTTCAAGCAGATCAAAGAGACTACGGAATAGGAGCCCAAATATTGAGAAATCTCGGTGTTCGTAAAATGCGCTTAATGACGAACAACCCAAAAAAACGGGCTGGATTAATTGGTTATGGTTTGGAAATAGTTGAAAATGTTGCTATCGAAGTTGGACAAAACAAGCACAATGAAGCATATCTTAAAACAAAAAAAGATAAATTGGGACATACTTTAAAATTGGGAAAATAAATTATTCGGTAGGCTTTTTACATAATTGCTGAATGACAATTAATACTGAAAGACTAAAAGTAATTGTCAGTAAAATACCTGAGAACATTACGATATATTTCATCCAAGCAATATCTTTCCAAAGCATCCAGATACCACCAAACGTTAATACAATTGAAATAAAAGGCTCAATTATCAGTATTTTCTTTAACCAAATAGGAATCGATGTTAGCATCACCATTACTCCAAGAAGCAGAAATATTAAAGAAAAGGAAATAACATGAGCATGCACTATGGAAATAATTTCCTGCTCTGATTTCTTATATTTTAATGGGTCAGAGTTTTCACTTTCCCAATCATCATTCTTCCAGTCTTCTTCGGTAAGTGCTTCTTCAATTTTATTGCCATTATAGCTTTCTTCAATTCCTTGTGGCGTAAATTCTGTTGTGTGCTTAACAAACAAAACGCCTGTATAATAACCGAAACTTAAGGTAAATAAAAAAGCAAATAGAAAGACCTTAGCGTAGCTTGGCAGATTGTGTATTTTTCCTTCTAATTTCAAGGTTGATTTTTTAACCGAACAGATATCTCAATATGCGTATATTCAGACTTCTCAGCCTTAATATCGTTCATCATTTTATCCATAGACATAGGATTGTCTAAATAGGAAATATAAGTAACTTTAGTTTTTTTAACCCCACTCTCAGAAAGGCTGGCAAAAGACAACGATAGAATAGTGATTCCATTTTCCAGGAAATAAGTCATTGATTTTTCTACAATGTTTCTATCAACGAGAATCGTATTATTTATAACATCGAGTTGATCCTTTAAATATTCTATTAATTTCTTTTCCTCTAACGTCATCATATTTTCGTGGGAATCAACCACAAATTAACAAAATAAATTAGAACCTTCAAAGTTTACCAGCCAGATTCAGTTTATAAATTCTTTTAGTTAATTTTTTAACCCCTTCAACTGTAGCTCTGCAAGATATTGTTGCTCCAGAAACACCTTGAATATCCTTTCCTAATTCCAATTTTGAAAAACTACTTTTGCCTCGAAATTGCCGCACAAAAGAACCACTCATTATTTCGCCACCATAGTCCTCTCTATATACCAAAACCTTTACCTCTTTTATAGTTAAATCAGGATTGTATATTACCATGTAATCAAACTTGTCAAATTTACTTGGTGCTTTATCCAAATACATATAACCTAGGTGCTTAGCATTTCCTATTATTTTATACAAAGTTTGCTTCCTGATTTTAAAACCCAATTCCTTTTGAACGACCATTGAAACATCTAAAGCAACTATTTCAACCTCTTGATCTTTCCACAATTTTTCAAAGGTCTTATCTATTCTCTTTTGACCACTCTTATCCAACCAGGGGACATCCTGAAGTGTAAATCCAAAAGCAAAAACAGAAATAAGAATAAACATTTTCATAACTCAAAAGTAATCCGTAAAAATGAAGTAAACAACCACGCTAAAACCATACCCCAAATCCAAGATTAATCTGATGCTTCGCATCAGTAGTTGGATCTATATTAATAAATTGTTGATAATCTGCCTTTAATATAGCTCCATTAGCCAATTTCAAACCAAACCCTGTTGTATAATCTAAACGTCCATAAGTTAGATTTCGATCCATATTAATAACTGAATTGTGCGTGTCATAATTTTCATATCGTCCAAAAATATTTAATTCCATTTTAGAATCTTTATTAATAAGTTTAAGCACATCATAACTCGCCTCTAAATAATAACCAATAAAACTAGAGCCCAAATCTCTTCCTGTATAAGCATTGTATTGATTTGAATTGTCGTTGTTGCTATAAATAAATTGCCCTCTAGCTCTAAATGCTTTATTCTGATACCTAAAATCAACTCCTCCCATAGATATATTGATTACTGTAGAATCAGCGGCGGCAACTGCATCATTTTCACGCATATCTAAGTTGTCATAAGCTGTTGATTGCGTTCCTCCAAAGTATCCTGAGAGACCAATTTTCAAACCTTTTACTCCATAAAAATCTACTTTACCCGTAATATTCGGAGTGGTAAAAATAGAGTTTGCGCCTTTTTGACGACCTGAACGATAACCCGAGTTTCCTCCAATTTTACCTACGCCATCATAGCTTAAAAATCCATTAACGGCGTATAATTGAAAACTTAAAGATGCACTCGGAAATTTACCTGAAAAACCAGCACCAACCTCTCTCCATGTTGATGGAATAATTTTATTATCCACATTTGGTCTTTCTACTCCGTTAAAAGTTGTTGGCTCGTGGTACTCATTTACAATTCCCATTGGAATTAACATCAAGCCTGTTCGGAAATTAATGTTCTGATTAAGGTTATGTTGCAAAAATGCTTGTTCAACGTAAAGTTCATTAACATGTTCAAATTCCAATTCCGTTACAAAAAAAGTTTTATCGGTAAACTTATACCCTAAAAACATAATTACACGATGGACATCCATTTGTCCATTGTGCCTCAGTGAGTCTGCAAATTGTTGATTGAAATGGACTTCACCATAACCCGCTACGGTAATAGATTTACCTCCATTACCTGCTAAAATACTTTGTGCCGTATTCATAGGCTGGTTAGATGCAGTGTCCACTAAAGAAATCTGTGCTTGTTTGGCCGATATAGTAAATATTAAAAATAGAATTAAGACTATTTTTTTCATAATCCGGTAATTTAGGTTGGTTGGTTTTCTCTTTATTTAGAATCAATCTAATTAACGGCAAAAATAGATGTGGGAATTTAAGTTCGCAATACCCCTTTTAGGGTATTTTAAATTTACAAAATCACGAGAATTAATCAAAACTAAGTCTATAATTAGCCTATAGCGAATTTGACTTTTGTTTCTTATTTTTAATCAATCTAAATAATACCCTAAAAGGGGTATTGTAGAAACTATATTCAGTTAGGATATTTGTAGAAACTTAGAGCCATTCAAAATAAGTAGTTGAGCAAGAAAATTAAGATAGCGTTAGTGGGGAATCCGAATTGTGGTAAAACTACCCTATTCAACAAGTTAACAGGTTTAAATCAAAAAGCAGGAAATTTCCCTGGGGTTACTGTAGAAAAAAGATCAGGTTTAAGCACTATGGCCGATGGTCAGAAATATGAGATTATTGATCTACCTGGATCCTATAGTTTATCTTCAACTTCTCCAGATGAAAGTGTAGTTCAAGACATTCTTTTGAATACAAAAAATGAGTCTTTCCCAGATGTAGTTGTTCTAATTGCAGATGTTACAAATCTCAAGAGAAATTTATTTTTAGTTACCCAAATTATAGATCTAGGCTTTCCTGTTATTGTAGCATTAAACATGTCGGATATTGCTAAGAAGAGGAAAATTCAAGTAAATATAGAAGGTTTACGGAACGCATTAAATGTCTCTGTTATTGAGATTAGTGCTAAAAAAGAATCAGCCGCTAGCCTTAAGTCTAAATTTTTAGCAGAAAATTCTAAAAAGGGCCAACCGATAATTGACACGAAAAAAATTGGAGGAAAAACACTCGGAGTCCTGGCAGAAAAGTATCCTAACCAGAATCAATACCGCCTCTTTAAGTCGTTAAATAATTTCGAGAATTTAACATGGTTAGCGGATAAGGAGTTTTATCAATTAGTAGTTCAAAACAGCAGCTATAACAGAAATGAGGCAGAACTTCATGAAATCAACAATCGTTACGAGAAAATACAAGAAATAATTGCGGCCAATGTTATTAGCGAAATGCAAAATGATGAGGATGACACTACGACAAGAATTGACAAAATAGTTATACATCCTGTTTGGGGGTTCTTGATTTTTATCAGTGTGTTTTTCTTATTATTTCAATCTGTTTTTACGCTTGCTCAAATACCAATGGAAGCTATTACAAATGGAATGGCATACCTATCGGATAGCATTTCCAATGTTCTACCAGATGGCTATATCTCAAATTTCATTACCGAAGGATTACTTGCAGGAATAAGCGGCATACTTGTTTTCCTACCGCAAATTATGATTCTATTTGGATTGATTACCGTCCTTGAAGATTCAGGATATTTATCCCGAATTAGCTTTATGTCTGATCGTTTCTTACGTATGTTCGGAATGAATGGAAAGTCTGTAATCCCGCTTGTTGGAGGTTTTGCATGCAGTGTACCAGCTATTATGGCGGCAAGGAGTATTGAAAGTAGAAAGGAGCGTTTGATTACGATCTTTATAACACCTTTAATGAGTTGCTCTGCACGCTTACCTGTCTATGTTTTTCTTACTGCTTTTATTGTCCCTAACGAAATGGTGGGCGGAATAATTAGTCTTCAAGGCTTATTTATGATGGGGCTATATCTTTTAGGAGTCGTATTCAGTTTGGTGATTGCGGTTATAATGAATAAGTTTTTAAAAATAACCGAACGTTCCTCCTTTATTATGGAGTTGCCAAAATATGGTATTCCTACCTTAAAGAACGTATTCTCTACGATGATAAACAAGGGAAGAACTTTTGTTTTTGAAGCTGGTAAAATAATTATAATCGCGTCTGTTGTATTGTGGTTCTTATCTTCTTTCGGACCCTCTTCAGATATAGAAAGAATAGAAACAAAATACACTTCAGAAGTAATGCTTCAAAGTCATACACCAGAAAAAATTGAAGAATTAAAATCATCTGAAAGACTGGAATACTCGTACATTGGTTATTTTGGAAAGTCGATTGAACCTGTTATTAAACCACTTGGGTTTGACTGGAAAGTAGGAATAGCTTTAATTACCTCTTTTGCTGCAAGAGAAGTATTTGTTGGAACCATGACAACCATCTACAGTGTTGGAAGCGATAAGAACTCTAAGGAAGCGTTAGCATCCATACATTTTGATAAACCTACCGCGTTCTCTTTATTAATATTCTATGTCTTCGCATTGCAATGCATGAGCACTATTGCAATTGTAAAACAAGAAACGGGCAAATGGAAATTCGCAATTACGCAATTCTTGGTCTTTACAGGAATGGCGTATTTAGGTAGTTTTATTACGTATCAGTTAATGAGTTGATTTTATCGGTGCCTTGCGCCTATTCTCTCAAATTCTCCTGAAATAATTTAAAAATTCTTGCGTACTCATCTGTCCAACTAGTAGCTTCTTTAAATCCATGAGGTTCTACAGGGTAACCGACTAAATCCCAATTTTCCTTACCTAGCTCAATAAAACGTTGAGAAAGACGAACCACATCTTGGTATTGAACATTATCATCAATCATTCCGTGTAACATAAGGAGTTTCCCTTGTAAATTCTCCGCAAAATAAATTGGGGAACTTCTTCTGTATGCAATACTATCCAATATCGGAGTATTCAATATATTGGAAGTATACTCATGGTTATAATGCGCCCAATCTGTTACTGAACGAATTGCAGCAGCGCATGGGAATTTATCTGTAGTAAGCATTGCCATAATTGATATAAAGCCGCCATAAGATCCTCCGTACATCCCTACCCTATTTGAGTCTACACCGCATTGTTCAATCAGGTATTTCCGTCCATCAACTTGATCAGATAAATCTTTTCCTCCCATATACCTATATATTCCTGTCCGCCAGTCTCTACCATAGCCTTTTGAGGCTCTATAATCAATATCTAAAACGGTATAGCCGTTATCTACCAGTAAATTATGAAACATGTATTCACGGTAATAACCACTCCACCAATTGTGTGCATTCTGCAAATATCCGGCTCCGTGGACAAATATTACAGCTGCATGATTGTTGTTTTTTGCTGTTGGTTTGTAAACTCTAGCAGGAACATCTACCCCATCTTCTGCTTTAAAACTAATTACCTCTGGCGCTATCCAATTATAGTCTTCAAAACCAGGATTCAGAGAATGAGTTACTTGAATAGGAGTGTTTGCTTCTTTATTTTCAGTGATATAAATCTCCCAAGGTTTATTTTTATAGGAATACCGATACGCTAAGCACTTTTCATCCGGGGAAACTTCAACCTCATAGTTACCGTCTTCAGTAAGTATCGATGTCCATTTTTTTGATTTAATATCCAAGTGGTAAAACTCTCGGTTTCCAGCATGGTTTTTATTAGCCGACACATAAAATGTACTGCCATCATTAGATAATTGAGCTGAATGAATTTCAAATTCCCCCTCGGTTAACTGTTTCTTTTTATTTTTTTCAGTATCATATAAATACAAATGAGAATACCCTGTTTCTTCCGATTGAAAAAAGACTGTTTTATTGTCTTTTAACCAACCAATATTTCCAGGAACTTCTTTCCAACTGCTAATTCCAGGCCCTCCAATCCACGCTTCATCATGTTGGTGTTCTATTTTTTTTACCGAACCATCTACAAGATTCAATAGCACAATCCAACGGTCTTTATTATCATACGATTTAATCTCAACTATTGCCTTTCCATCTTTTGAAAAATAGGGCCCATGAAAAATTATTTTTTTAGGAACATTATCTTCTGCTTTATAATTATCTCCTTCATAATCTTTTAAATAATTAGGTCTGGAATACATTCCTTCCAATTCAGAATCGCTCGGAACAACAGACAATGTTGTTCGATTATTTAAGTCATAAATATAAAGCTCATGGGTAGCATCCTTTCTTCCAATTTTTGACCGAGCACTAACACTTTCCGTCCATCCTGATTCCGTAACATGCTCTTCAACTTGTGTCTGTTTATTCTTGGGATAATCTGACAAGATATACGTAACGTATTGTTCGTTGGGGGAAATTTGGATACCGTGTAAATATTTATCATTTGTGTAAATAGGTAAAGGTTGAGTTTTATCCCTCTGCTCTTCACGGTTCTTATTCTCTGCTTTTCTCTTTGCTCGAAATTGTGCAATTTCAAACAACTCCAATTGCTGATTTTTTAAATAATCCTCTTCTGCAGACAATTTGTTCGGTTGCTTTTCGGAAGTATTTCTAAAATTTGTTATTTGCCTGACTTGTACGTTTTTCAAATCATATAGGAATAAATTACCCTCTGAAACAAAATAAATCCTAGAGGAATCATTCACCAATTGAATTGATTTAAAACCATCCAAATCATAATAAATTAACTCAGGTTTATCTGAACCACTTTTTTGACGAAACAAGGATGGGCCATTTGTAAAATATAAATTTGCTCCATTTTCAGATATTTCACAACCATTCAAAGGAAATTCATTTAACTCTACGGGGCGAAGTTCAATAAATTCTTCTAGCGAATGTTTAGAATAAAAATACTCATCTATTCTATCATTGTCTTTATCTCTTTGGTAAATAATTTTATTATCCGGTGTCCAACTAATAGAATGCGGAAGGTTTCCTATAAACCCTTCTCCTTCCATAATATCAGCTATCGAAAGGACGGATTTATTTTCTAATTGGGCTTGCATTGATATTCCTAAAAAAAGAGGAAAAAGGATTAATAGTATTTTCATGAAAAAAAATATAAACATTTATACTTGTCCTAATGCCGGACTGGCATTTCATTTTTTGTCTTGACCCAAAAAACGAAACAAAAAAAGTCAAGGCTGTCAAAGAAAAACTATTGCTCTCTTCCTATTTAATAAGTGCGGCCGAATTATCTCCTCGCAATTTGCTTCGGAGCTTTCCGGTCTTACTAATCAAATACTTTGATTTCAATAGCCCTTCTTTTAAGGCCTGTTAAACTAGGTCATTTTAGCAAAAAATATAGTAAGCATTAATTATTTGTGAATAAAGATAATCAACTAAATCAAAATTCATTTACTTTGTAGGAAGACTATAATACAATCAAAAAATATATGAGTAATCCATTACTACTTTCAGCGTTTAACACCCGTTTTAACACAATTCCTTTTGAAGAAATCAAGCTTGAACATTATATGCCTGCTATGAAAAAAGGTATTGAATTGGGAAAGGCAGAAATTGATGCAATTAAAAACAATCCAATATCTGCTAATTTTGAGAACACTTTTGAAATGTTAGAAAGGAGCGGGAAGTTATTAGACACGGCATCGAGCGTGTTTTTTAATTTAAATAGCTCTGAAACCAGTGAAGAAATGCAACAATTAGCACAGGAACTATCTCCTATGTTAACTGCATACTCTAACGATATTTTAATGGATGAAGAGTTATTTACACGTATAAAAGAAGCATACGAAAACTCAAGCGAAGACAACCTAAACGCTGAACAAAAAATGTTGCGAGAAAAAACATTTAAAAGTTTTGTACGGAATGGAGCAAATCTCAAAGGAGAAGATAAGGAAACACTAAAAGCATTAAATACAGATCTTTCTAAACTAAGTTTAACATTTGGAGAAAACCTTTTAAAAGCTTCAAATACTTTTGAAATGTGGATTGAAAAGGAAGACGATTTAGTTGGTTTACCAGATGGATTCAAAGAAGCTTGTGCCATGGCAGCAAAAGCTAAAGGCAAAGAAAATAGTTGGTTAATTACATTAGAATATCCTTCATTCATACCTTTTATGAAATATTCTGAGAATAGAGAATTAAGAAAAAAACTCTATTTGGCTTTTGGATCACGTTCATTTCAAAAAGATGAGAATAACAACGAAAGTAACGTTCTAGAAATTTCAAAACTTAGACACCAAAAAGCCAATTTATTAGGTTATGCATCTCATGCTAATCTAATACTAGAAGAAAGAATGGCCGAAAAGCCAGGTAAAGTATATCAATTATTAGATGAGTTATTGGAACATGCTTTGCCAGTTGCTAAAAAAGAAATGGAAGAAATTCAAGAGTTAAGCAACAGAATCAATGGACCTTCCCCAATAGAAAGGTGGGATTTCTCTTACTATTCTGAAAAATTAAAAAATGAAAAATTTGCGATCAATGACGAAATATTAAAGCCTTACTTCCAATTAGAAAAGGTAATTGATGGTGCTTTTCTAACTGCAGAAAAATTATATGGAATTACATTCGAAAAATTAGATAACATCCAGAAATACCATGAAGATGTAATTACTTATGCTGTTAAAGACAAAGAGGGG